>SIHH01000048.1 GCA_004299065.1 Phormidium sp. SL48-SHIP
CAATAAAAAAGGCGGGTGAGGATTACCCGCCTCTTGCCTCTTGCCCCTTGCCTCTTGCCTCTTGCCTCTTGCCTCTTGCCTTCTTCTTCCCAGTTCCGGTGTTCCCTTCCCCCCTAAAGCCCCACCAAAACAACGGTGATATTATCCCGTCCGCCTTGTGCCTTGGCGGCTTCGATCAGACGGGTGGCCGCGTCGTCACAATCTTTGCTGGCCGTGAGTTCTTCGGCGATGCGATCGTCAGTCAGTTCCTCGCTGAGTCCATCGCTACAGAGGAGAAACTGATCGCCTGGGGTTACATCAAGACAGCGAATCTCTAACTCGCCCATATCTTCGCGGCCGAGACATTGAGATAATACATGGCGCCAGGGGTGATCTCGGGCTTCATCTGCCGGCAAGACTCCCGCTTTGATGGCTTGAGCGACCCAGGTATCATCTTCAGTGAGTTGTTCGAGACGGCCATTGCGGAAGCGATAAATCCGAGAATCTCCCAAATTGGCGCACCACACCTGAGAAATGTCTCCATCGGGTCCCGGTTGCAGCAGAATCGCGACGGCTGTGGTCCCCATATCGGCATTTTCAGGATGAACCAACTGATCCTCCATGATGGCGGTGTTCGCGCCGATAAACGCCGTTCTCAGAAGGGTCTCGGGTGTATCATCCTGGTCATAGCCAACTTCAAGATGATGACAGATAGCATCCTTGGCAATGCGACTGGCATCTTGGCCAGCGGCATGACCCCCCATGCCATCGGCGACAATAAAAAAGCGGCCAGCTTCATCGATGTGGTAAGCGTCTTGGTTGACGGCCCGGATTAGACCTTTATCACTCTGGCCGGCAAAGGCTGGTTTCATACTTAAGAATCATAAAGTTGCGGCTAATCAGAAGCGATCAGCTCGGTTGATACGCGCCATGAGTCGAAGTAGGGCTAAGGCGAAGGCGATCGCCAACAGGGCAGCACCTCCGGCTAACCAAACTTCTCCACTGACGACTAGAATCGTAGCGGACAACGTCAACGCACTGACTAAGAGGGTATAATTTGTTGTCATCTGCATGTTGGCCATCCGTCGCAGTAGGCGATCGGTTTCCGTGGCCCGCACTCGCACCCGCACATCGCCCCGTTCTAGTTTTTCTAGGCTATCTTCAATACGCCGAGGTAGGCCCAACGCCGTCGAACTCACTTCACTGGCCTGACGGCTCAGTTCTGAGAGAATGCCATTACCATACTCTTCTCGTCCTTGGTTCATAAGATCAAACGCGAACGGTTTCGCCACCTCCATAAAATTAAAGTCGGGATCGAGTCCTTTTCCAACCCCCTCTAGGGTCGAGAAGGCCCGCATGACAAAGGTAAAGGTTGCTGGAAAACGGAAAGGCTGATCATAGGCAATTTCGTAGAGATCATCGGTGATGGCTTCGACCGATTGCTCTTCAAAGGGCTGATCCATGAGGTTGTCCAGGATATATTGGATCGATCGCCGCACGGGGCCAAGATCCTGCACCGGGGCCAACGCCTCTACAGCAATCAGGGCCTGCACCACGCGATCGCTATCCCGTTGGGCCACACCAAAAAACAACTCCATCAGCTTCTGACGCAGATTAGAGGTAATTTGCCCCATCATGCCGAAGTCGTAGAAAATCAAGGCACCATCCGGGCTAACAGCCAAATTGCCGGGGTGGGGATCAGCATGGAAGAAGCCGTGATCGAGGAGTTGATTCAGATAGGCGATCGCCCCGAGACTGGCTAAATGTTTACGATCCAAGCCAGCGGCTTCGAGGGCCTCATAATGGCTAATTTTGATCCCCGGACGATATTCGAGAGTCAGAACCCGAGCGGAGGTATAGCGCCAATAGACGCGCGGCACTCGCACCCAATCAACGCCGCGAAAGTTGCGGCGGAAGGTATCCGCGTTACGTCCTTCGTTGAGGTAGTCAATCTCAAGATAGAGGATGCGGCAACATTCATCGTAAATGCCCATCCAATCACGCCCTTTACCCCATTTAGAGTGGTTTTGGAGATAGAGAGCGACGCCTCGAGCAATGCCGAGATCAATATCAAACAGTCGCTTGAGTCCGGGCCGTTGAACTTTAACGACAATTTCTTCCCCACCCTTCAGTTGAGCCTTATGGACTTGTCCTAGACTCGCCGCCGCTAGGGGAACTGGGTCAAAATAGCGATAGAGTTCCTGAGCCGGTTTACCAAAGTCTTCCTGAATAATCTCGTAGGCCAACTCGGAACTAAAGGCCGGAACTCGATCTTGGAGTTTCGAGAGTTCTTCGACGTACTCAGCCGGAAAGATATCTGATCGCGTCGAAAACAGTTGTCCGAGCTTAATGAAGGTCGGACCGAGTTGCAAGAAGGTTTCACGAATCCAGATCGCTAAACGGCGACGACGGGCCGCGAGTTTGGCATCACTGTAGCCGCCCCAATAACTCCATTTACGGTCATTGAGCCAGAGTTCAAACAGAAAGCGCCCCACAAAGGACCAGATCTCGATGCGGCGACGGTTGCGGGAGTAATTGGGCCGGTTCCAGCGATAGGATGAAGCGGTTGGGATAGAGGAGCGATCGCCCGGCGTTGTCATGTGATGATCGCTTGAGGGGCGACGCGCACGGGGCGATCGCTCGGGGTGGGTCGATTGGGGCAAGGAGTCCTCAGACAGAGCAGACACTCGACGTTCTCGATGAAGTTGGCGGGTAGATGGGGAGGGGGGATCCGTGGCGTTAGTCGTTGCCACTGGCATTACGGTAGCGTTGTAACTCAGACCGCAACTCGGCAATTTCGGCACGCAAGCCATCAATCAAGGCTTGCAAGTCCTGATCGGTTGAGACGGGACGACTGCCGGCCGAAGATCCCGTCGTACTGCGCTCGGATTCAACCCGCTCGGCCCGTTCAACAACTCGTTCGGAGAACTGACGTAAGTTCTCGCGCTGTTCAGCATCAAACTGACCAAAGGCGCTGAGGGAGTTGGAAACGGTCCGTTCTAGGACTGCGCCGATTTCTTCTGCGAGGATACGACCGACGAAAAAGGCGTGAACGGGGGATTTACTCATGTGTGGGTTTTATTATTAAGCTTCCTTAACAAAATTATAGCAGTTCTCTTTGGTTGGGGAAGGAGGGGGGAGGCCGAAGACGGCCAGAGGCAAGAGATAAGCTGGCAAGCTCGTAACGACCTCTCTCATTGGCGGGCTTTTGCCGGCCAGCTAGAGAACCGAGACAGAGACCTAGGAGGCAGACGTTAAGCCTTTGCGAGCGTCACGGTTCCAGGAGTCCTCTCGGGAGGGGCTAAGGAGTTTCGCATCCGGCTCACGTTCCCAGGAGTTTCCTTGTCCCCAAGGGCGTTCTAAAGACTCCGGCACTGGCTCCGACCAGATGGGAGCATCGCTTTCTTGCTCTTCAGTAAAGGTTTTATCTGAGAGCAGGGAGTCTTCGTCGGCGTAGGGGTCCTCATCTGGATAGCCATCGTTGTCGTCGTTGTAGCTTTCCTGATTCGAGTCACGATAGGTGTCAGCGTAGGGATCTCGGCGATCGCTCTGGACGGATTCAGAACTCGGCGCAGACCAGGAGGAGGGGCTATCTTGAGCTGGCGGCGCTTCGGGCCAGCGGTTGCCCGTGTATTCGGCGTCAGGACTCGGTTGAACGGGCGTCCAAGCATCCACTTCAAGGATGGGATCCTCAGACTCCTGACGGTTAGGAGCGTTGGGTGCTTGACGTAGGCGGGGAGATTCATCGGTCCGGGGGCTCGTCTCTTGGTGCTGAACCGGCTCAGACGGCGGTACACGGCTGATGGCCCCGCGAAAGCTCATCATGGCGGCGGCTCCGCCGATGGCGGCCAGGACTGAGGTGGTGGCAAAGAGAGCCGGAACCCAGGGTCGTTGGAAGATTGGACGCGCCTCGGTCACTTCAGGATGAGGACTCAGGTTCACCGCTTGAGGGGGGTGATAGCTGCTGGCCTTGAGGTTGACGGTTCCTGTGGCATCGGGCAGCCAGGCGGACCAATCGCGAATTGTTGCCGGACGGGTTTCCGGATTGAGATCCAATCCTCGGACAATCGCCTCTTCTAAAGCGTCTCCTAAGGGGCTACCATCACTCAGGGGTGAGAGGGGGACGCGATCGCGTAGGGGGGCGCTGGCCGGGGGTTGGCCACTGAGGAGGTAGTACCCGGTGGCGGCTAAGGAATAGACATCGGTGGCGGGGCTAGAGCTGGCACCACTGTACTGTTCGGGGGCCGCATAACCGGGTGACAGTAAGCCGCTGTAGGTTTGTCCGGCTCCGGTGGTTAAATCTCGGGTTAGTCCCACTTCAATTAAGACGAGGCGATCGCTCCGTGAGACTTGCAGACCATGTTCGGGTTTAATATCTCGGTGCAAAAGTCCCTGACGATGTAGGGCCTCGACGGCTGTGGCCAGTTGCTGAAGATAGGTTAACGTGGCCTGAGGCGATCGCCGCCCTTGGCTTTGAACGATATCGGTCAAGCTCGTTCCTGAAATATAGTCCAGCACCAGAAACGGTTGGCCCTGTTCTTCAAATAAGTCCAACACCCGAGGCAAGTTGGGATGTTGACAACGGGCCAACTGTCGCGTTTGTTCGACAAACTGGCGTGCCAATTCGCTGCGGTTCGGATGGCTCAGCAGAGTGTCCCCAAGGCTTTTGAGAATCACCGGCTGCCAGAGTTGCCCGTGGGTGGCGCGATAGGTTGCCCCGAAATAGCCCTGACCGAGCGTGGCTTCGATGGCATATTTCCCGTTATTTAGGAGAGTTCCTGCCCGAACATTCATAAATTGAAATGTAAAGTTTTTCCCATGCTAATGTCTTTTGACCATTTATCCCAGATGTTCAGGGTCGTTGCCTGAGATCCTGGGGACGCAAATCGTCAAAGTTCCCTGACGTGTTGGCTTGACGGATTGGGCGAATTTGGCGGTTTGGGGACGGCCATGGCCCGATGGCGATCTCACTTAGCCGACCGAAGTTTCCCCGTTGCCCTATTCGACCCTGAGGGTCTCATTGAATCCGGAAAGAATGGGGCCGAACCTGAATCTGGCCCTGTTCATCGAGAGAAAATTCAGGCAAGTTGACCGTATACAGGTGTAAACAGCCCTGGCCCTTCAACTCGATTAACTGCCGTTTGATCTCGGCGATGGCCCCATTTAACTGGGCAACCCCCTCACGAGCCTGGGTGGTCTGTTCCTGACGGCGTTCGGCTTCGGCTAAGGTGGCTTCTAGGGTGTCGAGTTGATCGGCTTTTTCATGAATTTGTTCTTGTGTCCAGGCGATCGCCACCTCAAGGCCCTCGAGTTTCGCCTTCCACTCATAGCGAGCTAAGGCCGCTTGGGTGGCGGAGGCTAATAGGGTCTCAGGGGAGGTTCCCTGGGGCTTCTCGGGGGGCTTTTGAGCCTGGGCTTGGGCCTCTTCAAGTTGAGGCACAAGACGGCTAAGATGTTCTTGCAGCGATTGCAATTGGATTGTCAACTCCTCTTGACGGGAGAGGAGATCGCTGACGGAGGCTTCATTATCTAGAGACATGGCAGGTTCCAAATCAGGCTGAGCAGAAAATTTACTGGAAAACGGCGTTATTGGTGTCAAGTCCATTGAAATCAATCCTGAACAATTTCGGCAACCGGTCGGGCTTCAGGTTATGCTGGCAGATAATAGGTGCATCGACAATTTCGGTCGTTTGCAACCCCACATACGGGAATCAGGGAAACAACACGAGGGATTGATGGAGCTAGAAGTTGCTTACCAACGCTGCCTGGACAGCCTAGTCGGCTCAATTTCGGAACTGGCGGCCCCCCCACCGATGGAGGAAATTGAACCCATCGCGTCATTGATCGTACAAGCGATGACGGGACAATGGCGGTATTTCCATACGCCATCCCATATTTTTGAGGTTGGAGGGTCGAGTGACCCGATTGAGGTTCTGTCGGCACTGTTTCATGATTTGGTATACGTTCAAGTCGATTCAGGGATTAACCTCAACGTTAGCCGCTATATCTCCCCCTATATCGAAGAACTTAACGGTAAGTTATCGATTCTTCCGGCGGACTGGCTTCCCGATGACGGAAGCTTCCTGATGGTCTTGTCGGTGTTTGGTTTTGTTCCGGAACAAGTCCTCGATCCCTTCCGAGGACAAAATGAGTTTCTCAGTGCGGTCATTGCCAGCAAAGCCCTAGAACCGTTCTTATCCCTCGGGGACTTGGTGCGAATCTCGGCTTGTATTGAAGCAACTATCCCCTTTAGGGGGGTCTCGGCTGAAGGTTGGACCGCCAGCGATCGCCTCGAACAGAATCTCTACCGCACCCGTGAGCAATTCGGCCTCGATTGGCAAGATGACGATATCTATGAGTCCGTCAAGCGGGCGGTGCGTCTGGCCAATCGGGATGTGGAAAACTTCGCCCTCCCCAACTCCGCTGAATTTTTAGACAACACCTGGAATCTCCTCCCGGAAACCAATCACGAACTCATTAGTGCTAACTCTTATACGGTACGGGGCTATCGGCGTTCGATTCAGAAAATGGAAGGGTTTATCAACTTCCTCAAACCGGAAGTGGTGTTTAGTCAGTATCGCGGTGAACCCGATAATGACACCTACGCCGGTTTAGTTGAACGGACTCGCAAAAACCTGGAAACCGCTCAGTTGTACCTGGGGGTGAAACTGATAACGATCGCCGTCCTCGAAGCCCTCTCCTACCGCCTCGGGCGCAATGTGCATATTTCGACGATGATGGGCGAGTTTCCCGAAGTTGGGGTCAAAACTCCGGCTTTGGCTGAGTTTTTGCCCCATCTGTCTAATGACTGTCCCCCCTCGACGCAACGGGAAGCTGAAGTCCTACAACTGCTCAGCCAAGGTCGGACTCGTGAGTCGGCTTACGATTTGAAAAATTCTCCCTTAGCCACGTTTATCATTGAGTCGGTCGGTTTTGATTGTGTCACGGAGTTGTTGGCGGCCTCTAAGGAATTTCTCAAGGGAGAGTTGCCGGCTGAACACTTCTTGCAACACCGCTTTCTGCGCCAAGGACGAGTGGATGTGGTGCAAATCATTACTCAGGGGGTGTTAGAACTGGCTAAACATCGCGCCAACTTGATTAAAGGTAGCCAAGCGGTTCAAGTCTAAGCGCTCGCCGCTGGGTTGGGGCGGCCCTGAGATGGCCCCGCTCTAGGATAGAATTTTCTCATCGGGCGATGGCCAACTCAGACCCCAGGCGATCGCCCCTCCCCTGTTCGCTAATTCCCTGTTATCGACCTGAATGCTTCATCCGTTTACTGTTACCGTCCCGGCGACTACGGCCAACCTCGGACCCGGTTTCGACTGTTTAGGGGCGGCACTGTCGTTATATAACCGGTTTTCCTTTTTGCCCGGGCCGGGCGGTCATGCTGGCTCAAATTCGGGGCTGAAAATTGGCGTGCGGGGTGAGGAAGCGGCACGGGTGGCAACGGGTGCAGAAAATTTGGTCTATCAGGTCTTTTGTCAGTTATTTGAGTCCCTCGGACAAACGCCCCCGAGTCTCACCCTAGAGATTGAGTTGGGAGTGCCATTAGCGCGAGGGTTGGGCAGTTCAGCCACGGCGATCGTCGGCGGGCTGCTCGGTGCTAATTATTGGGCCGGTAATCCCCTGAACCCTCACGCCTTGATGCGTATGGCGATCGCTCTCGAAGGCCACCCCGATAATGTGGTGCCGGCCTTGTTAGGAGGCTGTCAGCTTGCCGCAAGTGATGACCAGGATTGGCTGCATTGTCCGGTGGCCTGGCATTCGGATATTGTCCCGATTGTGGCGATTCCCCATTTTGAACTCTCGACGGCGGCGGCTCGGCAGGTTCTCCCCCAGGACTATTGCCGCGCTGATGTGGTCTTTAATACGGCTCATTTGGCTCTGTTGGTGAAAGGCCTCGAAACCGGAGATGGCGATCGCCTACGGGTGGGAATGCAGGATCGAGTCCATCAACCCTATCGTAAGCAGTTGATTCCCGGTTATGGGAGGGTTCATGAGGCGGCGATCGAGGCGGGAGCTTATGGATTGGCGATTAGTGGCGCCGGGCCGACGTTACTCGCCTTAGCGTCACGGGCCACGGCCTCGATGGTGGTGGCAGCTATGGAACAGGCCTGGCAGACGCAGAAAACTCCGGTAACGGTGCGATCGCTCCAGTTAGATCGCCACGGGGCCACCATTAGTCAGTCGGTCGAGTAGCGGACGAGAGGCCGTGCGATAGCCTAGAAGGGAGGTTCACAGAATCGGGAGTATTGGGAGATGTCGCCATGCAAATTTACTTAGACCATAGCGCAACGACACCAACACGCCCGGAGGCCATTGAGGCGATGGTGCAGTCGTTGCGTCAGGCTTGGGGCAATCCTTCAAGTCTTCATCATTGGGGAGAAACGGCGGCGACGGACTTGGAAATGGCTCGGCTTCAGGTGGCTGATCTCATCCAGGCTCCCGCTGAGTCGATTATCTTTACCAGCGGCGGGACGGAGGCCAACAATCTGGCGCTGATGGGCGTGACGCAACGGCTTGAGCAACCCGGACATCTGATTATTTCGAGTGTTGAACATGCGGCGATCGCCCAACCGGCTCGGCAGTTAGCGCAGCAAGGATGGCAGGTGACGCCTCTGCCGGTGAATGGCCAGGGCCGCGTTGATCCCCAGGCGTTAGAGGCGGCGATTCGCCCCGATACGCGCTTGATCTCGGTCATTTATGGACAAAGTGAGGTGGGAACCCTACAACCGATTGAAACCCTAGCGGCCATGGCTGGCCGGCATGGGGTCTTGTTCCATACGGATGCGGTTCAAGTGGCGGGACGGTTGCCCCTCGATGTGGCGGCTTTGGGGGTTGATTTGTTATCCCTGTCGAGTCATAAGCTCTATGGCCCCAAAGGGGCAGGGGCGTTGTATGTTCGTCCGGGAGTGTCTCTGGCGCCTCTGTTGGCCGGTGGTGGACAGGAGGCGGGGCGGCGATCGGGAACTGAGGCGGTTGCCAATCTTGTTGGTTTTGGCGTGGCGGCGGCTTTGGCCAAGGAGGAGTTGGATACAGAGGCGCGGCGGTTGGCGGGGTTACGCGATCGCCTCTTTGAGCAATTGGCGACGGTTTGGAATTTACAGGTTAGCGGCGATCGCCAACATCGTTTACCCCATCATGTGAGTTTCTTGGTGGACTTAGATGATGCTCAGGGGAAACCGGTGACGGGCAAAGCCTTAGTGCGACAGTTAAACCTGGCGGGAATCGCCATCAGTTCCGGCTCGGCCTGTCATAGCGGCCAATTGGCCCCTAGCCCAATTCTGCTGGCCATGGGCTATCCTGAACGCCTGGCTCGGGCGGGGATTCGTCTGACGTTAGGGCGAGAGACCACTGAGGCGGATATTGATTGGACGGCGATGGTCTTAAAACAGTTTTTGACGCGCCCATTCCCCTGATGAACGACTCTCGAACTCGTCTCTGGTGATAACTAACGCCAAGTCCCGATGAGGATAAAGGGAGACCAAACTCCGGGATGATTATAGGCCAAACTGTCAATGGCCTTTTTCTGGGCCGCTTGTAGGGCTTGAGCTTTGGTCATCCCTGGTTTTTGCAGTTCTTGGTAGAAACTTTCAATCAGGGAAACCGTGGCCTCGTCGTTAATGAACCAGAGACTGGCCAGAGCGGTTTTGGCTCCGGCCCGCACCGCTACCCCGGCAATCCCTAGGGCGGAACGGTTGTCTCCGGCGGCGGTTTGACAGGCACTCAGCACCAGTAATTCTAGGGGTTGTAGACTATTTCCCGATCGCCGCCGCGATCGCAGTAGTTGATCCATCGCTTCGATGGTAATGCGATCGTCAAAGGCAAGAAGAAAGGTACTATTAGCATCAACTCCGAATTTGGCATGGGTGGCTAGATGAACAATTGAATAACTCCGTTCTGTCAGTTCTTGTTCTAAGTTTGCGACCGTAAAGTCTGCGTCCATTAAGGTTAATCCGCCCATTAACGATTGGATAATTCTCACTTCTTCCTTGACATTTTTAAGAGCAGAAAAGGGAGGAATTTCAACAGATAAACCGGCAATTAAGGGCTTGTTTTCGCGGCGATTAAAACTCCCCGTTGTCGTTAAGCGTAAACTCGGAGTTGTTGCCAACGCATAGGATTCGACCAAAAATTGATTGCCATTATGGAGTGCAGCAACCGGTGTTTTACGCAATACCCCATCTTGAATAAACACTAAGGTTTCCGGGGCGATCGCCTCTAACTTCGCCTCTAAGGGACGAACCAGCCAATCATAGAGTCGCTGGGCGGGACGTAGATATTCATTAGTTCCTCGCTTTTCGAGTAAATCTCGAAATTTATCCACCTCGTCTTGTAACTCTTGACCGCCGTGAGTAATCCGATAACTGGTCAGGGTTCCATCGGCTTCTTGTAGAATCAAAACCGTCGAATCAGACAAAAGAATGCTATAAATAATTACCGCCGTTCCATCAATCAGTGTCCCATTATCTCGAACCACAGCTTGAGCAATTTCAACACAGTCATCACCAAAAAAGTTGCGGAGTTCTGCCAACTTAAGTCGCTCTAAAATATCCAAAGACTCTTTGAGTTTTGATTGAGGATCTCCGGGAGTTTCCGACTTAAGCAGTAGACCGATTAATTCACGATAGACGGGTTCGACGGCATCGCGAAATTCAAATTGCAGATCGCGGCTGGTGGTAATCAAATCCCCTCGCAGGTTATCCAAACTCTGGGTCGCCGCCCGATATTGATCGAGGGCCAAGCTGGGTTGGTTAGTTTGCTCATAAATACGACCGGCTTGCCATTGCCAACGATAGAGACTATCAAAGGCGGAAATTTCCTGAGCTGTGAATTGGGCCTGCTGACTGAGGCTTAGGGCAATGTCATAGTACTGATGCTGTTCATAGAGTGCGCCTAAAGTCCCGAGGGCGAAGGATTCGGCCCGAGGATCTCCAATTGAGCGCGAGATCTCGATGGCCGTTTCTAGGAGAGACTGAGCGTTATGGTTGTGGGAGGCGGGTTGCTGTTGGGCCAGGTAAATCAGAGCAAAGATCTTATCTCGTGATGCGGGTAAGGGAGACAAGAGCGGTTCAATGGTATCTCGGAGGTTGTCTAAACGCTCTTGGCGATCGGGGAAAAACTCTTGTAGGAGACGGTGAGCGTTGAGGAGACTGCGGATTTGGCTGAAGCCACCCACCTGCTCTCCCAGGCTGAGACTTTGGCTGAGCAGACGATCCACGGCTTGGCGATCGCGTTCAAATTGGGCGTTGGCCCGTTGCGCTTCTGCGTCTTCGCCTTCATCACGGGCCACTTCTTCTTGGTAGCGGGCGCGACGCGCTCGGAAACTATGGGCGTTAGCGAGGTTACTCAGGGCGGTAGCGATCGCTTGGGGCTGATCTAAGGCTTGAGCATAACTAAGGCTGGTTTCATGGGCAACGATCGCCTCTTGATAGCGTCCGAGAGCGGAATAGGCGTTTCCCAAGGCCCCTAGAGCGGCGAGTTCACTGGCGCGATCGCCGTCGAGGACGATGAGAGCCTCTTGCAGCAAGTTAACGGCCCGTTGATGCTGTCCCATTGCATCATAAAGTTGCGCTTGTTCGACCTGGATTTGGGCTTGAACGAGGGGAGATAAATGTAAGTCTGGATTCGGGTCAGCTTGCGCCAGTTCTAAGACCTGTTCCCAATGAAACAGAGCGATATTAGGAGCGCTACCCAACTGTTGATAGGCGTTGGCTAAGTTGCGGTGCAAGAGTCGCTGATGCTCGCGGTTTTGAGTTTGGTCTAATGCGGTTTCCCACTCGGCGATCGCTTGGACATACTCCCCTCGTTGATAATGGTCTAATCCTGGGTCAACGGCTCGGTCTTGGGAGTTCTCCAAGGCCAGGAAAGGACGCTCTCTAAATTCTTGAGTTTGTGAGAGAGCCGGACGCTTGAGGGTGAGCCAAAAACTCCCCAAACATAGAACTAGCCAGAGGATACAAGCTTTAAATGCCTTTGTCATTAGATTGATGTTGAACGCTGCCGGGACATGGCAAGAACACCTCTTGCTAGAGAGGGGCCTAAGTTACGGTCCCCATTCTAACCCCCCTAGATTAGGAATGGTTGACCGTAGTTAGTTTTTTACTCTGTCGGGGACAAGGTATTTATAGGTCAGCCATTTATTGCCCACGTTATAACGATCTAGCCAGCGTTCTTGTTATTATTTGAAGAGTTGATGAATAATGATACAACTGCGCGATCATTCTGACCCTAAAGATGGCCATTATTAGGGATCGATGTTGCAGGTTGCGCTGCGATCGCCTACAGTCTAAGGTCGATGTGAGCGAGTACCGACGATGGTTCGAGTCCGTCCGAGCTTAGAGAACCAATTTGCCGAGGAATTGGCAGCCTTAGCTGAAGTTGATGAGCGGCCCCGTCCTCCTCAATGGCGGTTGTCACCCTGGGCGGTGCGAACCTATATTTTGGGAGGAACGCTTGAGTCTGGGGTTGAGATTACCCCGAAGTATATTGGCTGCGATCGGGCGATTGAAATTGCCATTGCGACGCTCGTGACGGATCGGGCCTTGTTGTTGCTGGGGGTTCCGGGAACGGGGAAGTCTTGGCTGTCGGAACATCTGAGTATTGCCATTTCTGGCCATTCCCATCTCTTGGTTCAGGGAACGGCGGGAACGCCTGAAGAGGCGATTCGCTATAGCTGGAATTATGCCAAACTCTTGGCGGAGGGGTTTTCGGCGGAGGCCATTGTTCCGAGTCCGGTGTTGCGGGCCATGGATGAGGGGGCCATTGTACGCATTGAGGAGTTGACGCGACTCCCGACGGATGTGCAGGATTCTCTGTTGACGATTCTCTCGGAGAAACGGTTGCCGATTCCTGAGTTGAGAGGCGATCGCTTCGCCAATCAGGGGTTTAATTTGATTGCGACGGCCAATCAGAAGGATCGGGGGGTAAATGACCTCTCTAGTGCCTTACAGCGCCGCTTTAATCGGGTGGTGTTACCGTTACCCGAGACGTTGGAGATGGAGGTTGAGATTGTGCAGCGTCGGGTGGCGGCGTTGGGAACTCCGTTGGATTTACCGTTGGAGACGGAGATTTTGTCGGATATTCGCCGGGTGGTGACGATATTTCGGGAGTTACGGGGGGGAATGACGGAGGATGGCCAGACGCGGTTGAAGTCGTCTCAGGGGGTGTTGAGTCCGGCGGATGCGATCGCGGTGGTTCAGCAAGGGTTGGCGTTGGCGGCCCATTTTGGGGATGGCCGGTTGCGGGTTGAGGATCTTGTGGCTGGGGTGGCGAGTGTGGTGGTTCAGGAGTCGCCTCAGAATGCGATCGCCTGGCAAGAGTATTTGGAAACGGTGGTTCGACATCGCTCGGGTTGGCAGGATGTTTATGAGGCGGGAATGTCGTTATGAGGGAGTCGTTCTCAGGAAGTTGTTATCCGGGAGATGAGGGGATGGTGAGACATTCGACTCGGTTACGTCCGTTGTGTTTGGCGGTATACAGGGCAATGTCGGCTTGTTTGAGAAGGTCGTCGAGGTGAATGATATGGCTTGGGGCGGTGACTACCCCTAAACTCATGGTGCAGCTAAGGGTTTTCAGGCCATAGTACACTTGATTTTGTTCAATGTTCGCTCGCAGGGCTTCGGCGCGATCGCGGGCGTTTGAGACCGGACAATTGGGGAGAAAAACGATAAATTCTTCACCTCCCCAGCGTCCTAATAGGTCTGTGGAGGTGAGTTGGGATTCTAGGACTCGTGCGACTTCTTGCAAGATGCGATCGCCGGCATCATGACCATAGGTGTCATTAATTTTTTTGAAATAATCGATATCTAATAGAATCAGGGTGACGTCAATGTTGGGGTGACGTTTCAGGTATGTATTGAGATGGCGAGCTGTTGCTCCTCGATTAAAAACTTGTGTTAAAAAGTCCATTTCGGCCAGTTGATTCAGTTCGGCATACATCCGTTGACTCACCATCAGGACAAAAAATCCATTCCGCAAAAAATCAACAATGAATAGGGATAAAAAAGTGAAGCCATTGGCAAATGTTGCATCGACAATAGATTGAGTTTCCCCATCTAATAGCAAAATGATACGCAGCAAAAAAAGTAGAGATCCGGCGGCTAAAATAATAGCCAGACTTTGCGATGTTACTCGAAAACTGATAATTTTAGTCTCAAGAATATATTTACAGCCAATGCCATAGGCTAACGCAACTGTTAGTAAAATAAAGACATTACGCCAAAAATAATCATCAAAGTAATAAATTAGATAAAATTGCGATAGCAAAAAACCGATAAAAAACAAAAACCAAGCCGTTAGGTTGACTTTACGACTCAAAAATCGTCCAATACCCACAACATGTAAAAACATGGCGGTGATGAGTATGATATTATTGATCAGGCGAAATTCTAATGAAAGATTATACAGATTTCTAACCAAAAAACCAGTAAAAGACAAGCAGGAAAATAAGTTTCCTACAACGTAGGTTGAAATTCCCTTGTATTGGTTAGCTGAAAACCACAGACCGACTAAAACAATGGATTGCAGTAATGATGACATTGCAATCATCATTATCATTGTGTCAGAATTAAAGACGTTCATGAATGGTTCCCTCTCGATAAAACCATTCTAGTTGATGTTTAGCGAAGGGTCTACTTGAAGGCTGACATTCATCTCAGTCCATGTGTTAGTTTTATGAAATAACAATACATTCAGCACGATTGCGCCCCGATTTTTTGGCATCATAGAGGGCGATATCGGCGGATTTCAAGAGGTCATCTAGGGTGGTTGTCTTCCCTAAACAGGTGACAACACCTAAACTGATGGTGCAGTGTAATGTTTCATCTGTTTTTGTCCCATAGGGTATCCCGGTGTTTTCCACGGTATGGCGTAGCGATTCGGCGCGATCGCGGACGGCGGCGGCTGAACAATGCGGTAAAACAATTAAAAATTCTTCCCCTCCCCAACGCCCCATTAAGTCCCGAGAATGCAGTTGAGTCTGAAGTGCGCCGACCACGGATTTTAGAACGATATCTCCCACGTCATGACCGTAGGTATCATTGATTCTTTTAAAATAGTCAATATCCAATAAAATCAGACTTAAGGGGTAACTTTTTTTGTCTTTAATCTTTTTATTAATAAGCTCATTTACAGCCCCTCGGTTAAAAATTTTTGTCAAAAAATCAGTCTCGGATAATACTTTTAAATCTGCGTACATCCGCTGACTAACCATCAAAACAAAAAAACCATTACGAAGAAAATCAATAATAAACAGTGTCATAAATGTAAGCAGATTAGCGAAGGAGGGATCAACGAGGCTTTGCGTTTTCCCATTTAGTATTAATAAACCCCTAAAAAAAGATAGTAAAATATCGGCGGTAAAAACAAAAACTAGGGAATAAACAGTGAAGGAAAAATAATCGTGTTTTGATTTTAAAATATAGCTAATAGTTGTTATGCCAATAATCATATTAAGAGGAATCATAAAAAACTGACGCGCATTATAACTTGTCGCGATGTAATTATGATAAACCTGTGAAAACACTAATGTTGCTATTAAAAAAATCCAGGTAAAATTAGTTGTTTTTCTTCCTACAAATTGACCAATTGCGATCGCCCAAACAAGTCGTGAGCCAATAACTAAAGTATTGGTAATAAATTTCAAGGGGGGGACTTCCCAGCTAAAGGTCAACAGTCCAATGATAAAGGCTAGGGAAGCCATGATGGTTCCGACTACATAGAGCGAAATACCTTTGTATTGATTGGCGACAAACCCAAGAGCAATCAGAACGCAGGCCTGCAGAAACGATGAGATTACGATCATAATCAGCATCGTTTGGGGGTCAAGGGAGAGAAATAGAGACATAGAAATACGAGGGTAGGCGACCTGAACTACTACCCGTTATAGCTAAACTATTCTCCAAGATAGCCTCTGAGATAGCTTCTGAGACAGCCTCTGAGAAAACCTCTGAGATCAATATAATTTAACGACGGCTAGGCGGAGGCGTGCGGCGACGATTGCCTCGGCCAAGTTGTTGACTCACCTCTTTGAAGGCTTCCCGTTGTAACCAGGGATAATCACTCACCCAAATTTGGCGATTGGGAATGTATAAATCCGAGAGTTTGGCAATGCGGCGTAAGTCAGGGTCTTCGGACATCACCAACAGATGAACCGTTTGCCCCGGTGAGATAAATTGATGTTGACGGCGTAGGGGAACCTGCACCTTGGCCAAAAAACCGCGTTCATCGCCGAGTTCTAAATTTAAGCGACGTTCACGATTTTCAACTAAGACTAATTCCCCTTTGGCGTTGGCTGTTTCTTCGGTTCCGATGACTTCTTCGGTGACATAGACATCGAGAATTTCCCCCTGCCAAAATCCGCTATAGGGATAACGTCGATATTTGGCGTTGCGGAAACTGGCTTTGGCGACGGGGTTCCAAAGCCAATAGAGGCCGGCGAAAATTCCCAAGAATAGACTTAATCCCTGACTATGGAGGGTGAGGCTGAGAAGCCAGACGAGGAAGATCCCCAACAGCGAGAAGAGGATTTGCTTAACTAAGTTCTGCCAATTGCCCCAATAGTAGGCGTATTGGGAGGCGGTGGCGGTGAGGGGAATTAGGGTTTCAAACCGTTCTCGGGTGATGGGGATGAGCATGGCTAGCAGGGGGACATTAACGGGCGTCGGCTTGGAGTTCTCCGGTTCGGACTCGTAGAGAAAGGGTACGATCGCCGCGAATCACTTGTAACCGTAACACTTGTCCGACTTGACTTTCTTCAACTTGTCGCTGTAAGTCTTCGGCACTGGTGACGGGTTGGCGATCGATTTGGGTGATCACGTCGCCTCGTCGTAGGCCCGCTTCTTCGGCGGGGCTGGCGGCGAGAACCCGCATCACGAGAACGCCATTCTCTTCGGGAATGGTAAATCCGGCGTTGGGATCGCGGTTGTTCTCTCGGGCCAGATCTGGGGTGAGGCTGATCATCTGGATGCCGATGAAGGGGTGGGCGATGCTTTCCCCTCGGGCCAGGCGATCGCTGACGGCTTTGACGGTATTGATGGGGATAGCAAAGCCGATTCCGTTGGCGTCGGCCCGGATGGCGGTGTTGACACCGATGACTTCTCCGCGAGCGTTGAGGAGCGGGCCGCCGGAGTTGCCGGGATTGATAGCGGCGTCGGTTTGGATGAAGTCTAGGCGTTTATCGGGAATCCCCACTTGCGCACTGGAGCGGTTGAGGGTGCTGACAATGCCCAGGGTCACGGTGTTATCGAGTCCGAGGGGGTTGCCGACGGCGATCGCCCAATCCCCCACTTGGACCATATCACTATCGCCGAGGGGAGCTACGGGTAAATCGCGGCCGTTGGTATTGACTTTAATGACGGCTAAGTCGGTGACGCTGTCAACGCCAGCGACGCGGCCATCTAAGTCCCGGCCATCTTTGAGACGGACGGTGACGCGATCGGCTCGGTTGACGACATGGGCGTTGGTGAGGATGGTTCCGGTGGCGTCAACGATGAAGCCGGAACCTTGTCCCCGTTGCAATTGCTCCCGAGGGGCGGGAGTGGGGAAAAAGTCCTCGCCGAAAAAGCGTTCGAAAAAGGGATCGTTGGGGAAGGGATCGAAGTTACGGGTGACGACTCGCTCGGTGTCGATGCGGACAACGGAGTCCCCGACTCGATTGACGGCGGTGGTGACGAAGCTACTGCCGTTGGAAGTGCCGTTGGAGGGGATTTGGGCCAGTTCAGGGGCGATCGCATCGCTGAGGGCGATCGCTCTTGGGGGAAGGCTGATGAGAACCAGCAGGGTGATGGCGACACTGAGGAGTTTGGCCAGGGGATGTTGCATAGAAGCTAGAGGTGAATGTCGTCCCATAGGAAGTCACGTCAAGATTTGAGGAAAATGGTGAGTTAAGGATCGCCGCTGGGGGGGTCGTCCGAGAATCTGAAGCCACTTGGGGGCGATCGCCTAGATCGATTGCTCCAGACCTGTTTTCTCTCCATTTTTACAGGTTTTCTTGACAGTTGACCGCTTTTTTGAGTCGGAACTCGGTGCGGATTTCCCCGCCCAATGGAGGCGAAATTTGTTAAGCTCTGTCAGAGTTCGGGAAGAATTGTCCGTTGTTTAGATGAGGCGTGGTGTGTGTGATGAGAGCGCAGCAAGAGCGAGATGGGTGGCCCTGGGGCAAACTGTTGTGGGGACTGATGGGCGTTTTCGTCGTCTCAGGCGTTCTGTTTCAGCCGTTGCGGGCGGATTCGACGGGGGAGTCGGAGTCCGAGTCGATGGCCTCTCCTGATGAGATTGAGGAGAGGACTGAGGTTGAGCCGGAGATTCCTGAGGATTGGCAGCCTCTTGAACATCCGGAGTTGGGGTTTCGTGTGAATTTCCCCCCCGGCCAGTTACGGGAAAGCATCGAGCCGGTTGAAACCAGTTTGGGGATGCTGGAGATGTATATTCTGGGACTGGAGGGTGATGATAAGGTGTATGGGGTGATTGTGGCGGATTTTCCTGATTTTTTTGAGGTGATTCCTCGGGAAACTCGCTTTGATGGGGCGATCGCCGGGGTGTTAACCAATGTCCGTCAGCGCCTGGTTCAAGATCGTCAGGTGGCGTTGTCCGGCTATCCGGGACGGATTCTGTTGTATGAGGGGCAAGATGGCTTGATCTATCAACATCATGTTTATTGGGTCGAGACTCGCCTCTATCAGACGATCGCAGCGGTTCCGGCTCAGTTTCCTCAACGCCAACGAGCTGAGTTTTTTGAGTCCGCTCGACCCTTTTTTCAATCCTTTTCCTTGACAGAATGATTATTCTGTGGTATTCAAAATCTTTTTCCCGAAATCTCCCCCCCGAAATCTCCCTAGGGAGAGAGGGGATTGACGCGATCGCCCAGGTGGCGATCGCCCTTGGTGTACTACCTCTACCTATCAGATGATTGCAGGCCACTTCATATTTTGTTACAAATAGAGAAGTTGCCTCTAGGATATGCGGACACGCATTGCTTGATATGTTTGGGAGTTTAATCGGAAATCCAACGACGGAAGGCACGGATTGGGGCGCGAAAATGCTCGATACCGTGGCAAGTCGCTCTATTGCCCAGCTTTTCAGTCAAAGCGAGTCCGTGGACGTACAGATTCGCTGTTCACCGTCGAGCAAACTGCTACAAGGGAGTATTGATAGCTTCAAGATGAACGGCCGGGAACTGGTGATTCGTCGCCGTTTTCCGGTACAAGAGATGTCTTTTGAAACTGATCGTGTCTCGCTCGATTTTAGTTCTGTGTTGAGTGGACAGTTGCAACTGAAACAGCCCACCCAGGCGATCGCGCAAGTGGTGCTGAGCGAAGCCGGCATCAATCAAGCCTTTGAAGCTGATTTAGTAACGCAACGCCTACAAGAACTTGAATTGCCGGGTTTAGAATCACTCACCCAGGGAAAACCCGTTTCCTTCACTCAAGTCAGGGTGAAACTGAAACCGGCGAATCGGATTCAACTGACAGCGAAGGCTCAAATCGCTGCTGGCCCAGAAATCCCCATCGTCTTAGAAACAACCGTAGAAATTGAACGCCGCCGCCGCATCAATTTCACCAATCCTGAATGTATTGATGAGTCAGTTCCCGAGGAGTTACGCCAAGACAGCCAACAACTCAGTCAAGCCCTCCTCGAAGCCCTCAATGGGATGGTGGATTTAGATCGCTTCAATCTCGACGGCGTGAAACTCCGTCTCAACCGTCTCGAAACCCGACAAGATACGCTCACCTTTAATGGCTATGCTGAGGTGAGTCATTTTCCGAAGCATGGGTAGGGGGAGGGAAGGCAAGAGGCA
>SIHH01000353.1 GCA_004299065.1 Phormidium sp. SL48-SHIP
GTTCCCTGTTCCCTATTCCCTTCTTTTTGCCTCTTGCCCTCATCTGCTATAACAGACGAGAACGGCAAGCCTATCGGCCGTTCCCCGAGTCACTGGCCTTTGAGGATTTCATGTCCGATCTAAACATCTCTGCAATTATCTGTACTCACAACCGAGATACCTATCTCGGGGCCGCGATTGACAGTCTCCTGAACCAGTCAGAGTGCCAGAACTATGACGTCATCGTCGTTGACAACGGTTCGACAGACAACACCAAGGCCGTCATTGACGCGCGATCGCCTCATCCTCGTCTCCGGTATATCTGGGAACCCACCCTAGGGCTATCCGTTGCCCGCAACACCGGAGCCAACGCCACCGAAGCGCCGCTGATTGCCTATCTCGATGACGATGCCGTGGCCACCCCCACCTGGCTAAGTTGCCTTTGTCGCGCCTTCGAGGAGAATGATAAATTGGCGATCGCCGGTGGCAAAGTCACCCTCATCTGGGCCGAGGGGATGTCTCAACCGCCCTGGCTCTCCGATGAGATGTCCGGCTGTCTGGGGCGTTATGATTTAGGAGACGAGCTGCGGTTGATTGAAAACCCAGGACTCACCCCCCGAGGCTTAAACTACTGTATTCGCCGAGACTTCCTCAATCAGATTGGCGGTTTTGACCCCAATCTGGGACGAGTGGGTAAAAAACTACTCTCCAATGAAGAACTCTACATGACCGAAAAGGCCTTAAATCTCGGTTGGCAAGTCGCCTATCTTCCCAACGCCTTAGTCGCCCATAATGTGGCCCCAGAACGAGTGAACCGCAGTTGGTTTCTGCAACGAGGCTGGTGGCAAGGGGTGAGTGAGTGTTATCGGGAACAACTTGCCGGAAATGCCGGGTCTAAACAATTGTTACGAGGAGGAGAACGAATCGCCCGAGGACTTTATAAATCCCTTAAATTTGTGCGCGATCCTGCACAACGCTTCGAGAATTTGGTGTATGCTTACGGTCAGATTGGCTATCTAGGGTCTGCCATTGAGGGGATGCTCTTTCCGCCCAAAGACCTCCCAGGCGATCGCCCGGAAACATCCCCTTAAGTCTCGTTGAGTGCATCAATTCCCCTCCTCTCTACTCAATCCCCGTTCCCTTAAACTGTGTAGGTTAGCTTGTATGTCTTCGACTGATCATAAAATTCCCGTATCTGTCCTCATTCCCGCAAAAAATGAGGAATCTAATCTCCCCGCCTGTCTCGAAAGTGTCTCCCGGGCCGCCGAAGTCTTTGTGGTAGACTCCCAAAGTAGCGATCGCTCCTGTGAAATCTCCGAACAGTACGGCGCGAACGTCGTTCAATTTCACTTTAATGGACGTTGGCCCAAAAAGAAAAATTGGTCCTTAGATAACTTACCCTTCAGCCATGACTGGGTGTTAATTGTCGATTGCGACGAACGCATCACCCCAGAACTTTGGGATGAAATTGCCCAAGTCATCGAACAAAATGAAAAAGACGGCTACTATCTCAACCGCCGCGTCTTTTTCTTAGGCAAATGGATTCGTCACGGCGGTAAATACCCCGATTGGAATTTACGCCTGTTCAAGCACAAACTCGGTCGCTATGAAAACCTAAGTACCGAGGCTGTTCCCAACACCGGCGACAACGAAGTTCACGAACACGTGGTTCTTCCCAGCCAAGCCGGTTATCTCAAAGAAGATATGCTACATATCGACTTCCGAGATATTTATCACTGGCTCGCTCGTCACAATCGTTATTCTAACTGGGAAGCTCGGGTCTATTATAACCTCCTTTCGGGTCAAGCTGAAGACGGAACCATTGGCGCTAACTTATTCGGAGATTCCGTACAACGCAAGCGTTTTCTTAAGAAAATTTGGGTACGTCTTCCCTTCAAACCATTGTTACGCTTTATCCTCTTTTATATCTTGCAATTGGGCTTTTTAGATGGTCACGCCGGCTATATTTATGGTCGTTTGTTGAGTCAGTATGAATATCAAATTGGTGTGAAACTCTACGAACTACAAAAGTTCGGCGGACAACTCAATCAAAATACAAAAGAACCCACCTCAGAGAAAACCCCGCAATCGGTGGGTTAGGGAAGAAAAAGGCAAAAGGCAAAAGGCAAAAGGCATAACCCACCCCTAACCCCTCCCAGGAGGGGATGGCAAGAGGCAAGAGGCAAAAGGGCGGAACAAGGGAACGGGGATTCCCCGAACTGGGAACTATCATCACCACCGCTATCTCTTGCCTACTGCCTACTGCCTACTGCCTACTGCCTCTTGCCTCTTGCCTATTTCTTACCTATTGCCTTAAACCGCTAGAAAGGGTGCGATTCCCCCGAGATAGGTTGAGGCATCTTCTAACATTGGGAAATGGGCCGTCTCGGCGATTTCGAGATACTGAACCATCCCCTTTTTGTTCTGTTCCACGGCTTTACGGCCCATCGCAGCCGGAATAATAATATCTCGTTCCCCCGCCACCAAGAGCGTGGGAACCCTGATTTTGGCGAACTCACTCGGCATGGTTTCTGCCGCTTGCTTGCTAACCGACGTCAACACCGTACCCAACGCCGCCTCGAAATCCGCCATCAAGAAATCTGCAAGAAAAGCTTGACTTTCGTAACTTGGTATGCTCTTGTTCAGAAAGCGAGCCATAAACAAACGATCAACCCAGGGAACGGAAGCCAGCCACTGGGGGCGAAATTGCACCACCCAACGACTAATCTTGTGGAAAGCGGTAAAACTGCGTTCGTCGTAGTCGAAAATGCCGCTACAGGTGAGGATGGCCCGCTTGACTCGTTCAGGATAACGGTTGATAAATAGGGTCGCGATGGAGGCTCCCATGGAGTGAGCGTTGAGATAAACTTGGGAGGACTGGCGATCGCCCACCAAGGCATCCAGCAACGCCGCCAAGTCATCAGCGTAGGTTTCGAGTTCATAATCCAGGGCCGCCTCAAGTTGGCTTTTATCCGGCAGCCGCGATCGCCCGAAGCCCCTCATATCGTACAGTAAACAATCGAAGCGATCGCTCAACGCCCGGGCCGTACTCCGCCAATAGCGTCCCGACCCCCCCCAGCCATGCAGAAACACCATGACTGGCTTCTCGTCTCCCCCAGACTCCCCCGTAATCCATTCATAGTAATGGTCAACACCCCGCAGGTTTAAGTACGCCATCTCCAGCCACTGACCTCGACATCTAACACATCTCAACCTATCATATTTAGTCTCCCATTCCCCCCCTCCCCCCTTGCCTCTTGCCTCTTGCCTCTTGCCTCTTGCCCTTTTTAAACCATGCCCCCTCGTAAACGATTCGCTCAACATTGGCTTCGCAGTGATGCAGT
>SIHH01000049.1 GCA_004299065.1 Phormidium sp. SL48-SHIP
GGCAAGAGGCATAACCCACCCCTAACCCCTCCCAGGAGGGGATGGCAGGAGATAAGCGAAAAAAAGTATTTAATCTGTTGCCAATTATCCCTGTGAACTTGACATTCAAAGAACTATTTAAAACCGGAATTGAAGAGTATTTAATGTTGATAAAACGATGAGTAAATCTAAACAAATTGTTGGAATTATTGGGGGCGGACAACTTGCCTGGATGATGGCGCAAGAAGCCCAAAAATTACAACTTCAAACCATCATTCAAACTCCGAATTCAGATGACCCAGCGGTTGGACTGGCGGATGAGGTTATTTTCGCCGATGTCGCGGATGTGGCGGCAACTCAGGAGTTGGCGCAACGCTGCGATGTGATTACCTTTGAAAATGAATTTGTTGATTTAGTTGAGTTGGAAAAAATCAACAATTCTAATGTGTTGTTCCGTCCTCGTCTATCGGCGTTAAAACCGCTTTTAGATAAGTATGAGCAGCGGTGCTATTTGGATAACTTAACGTTACCCGTTCCTCATTTCTCTAAGTTGGAAAAAACCGAAAATGACTCGAATTTAATCACTTTCCCTTGCGTCATGAAAGCGCGGCGACATGGCTACGATGGTCAAGGAACGGTAATTTTGCACGATAGAACCCAGTTTGAGGAAACTTGGAAACGCTGGGGCTATCCGTCCGTCCTCATGGAAGAGTTTATCCCCTTTGAGCGTGAGTTAGCCGTCATGGCTGCTCGAAATCGTCAGGGAGAAATTGCCATTTATCCAATTGTGGAAACCCAACAAGAGAATCAAGTTTGTCGGCGCGTTGTTGCCCCGGCGGCGGTTTCCGAGGATGTGGTCAAGGATTGTCAGGCGATCGCGCGATCGCTCCTCAGCAATTTAGATGTAATCGGACTGTTTGGGATTGAACTCTTTTTAACTCCAGATGGGCGAGTCTTGGTCAATGAAATTGCACCGCGAACCCATAATTCGGGACATTTTTCTTTAGATGCTTGTGAAACGTCCCAATTTGCCCAAATTTTACGGGCGGTTTGTGATCTCCCCCTCGGTTCAACGACGATGACCTCTCCGGCGGCGGTGATGGTCAATTTGTTGGGATTTGAGACCGCAGAATCGGATTATCAACAAAGACGCGATCGCCTCGGTGGGTTTCCCAAGGCCCATGTCTATTGGTATGGTAAACGCCAATCTCGTCCCGGACGCAAATTAGGTCATGTTACGGTATTACTCGATCAGGTAGAAGAGGCGGGCCAGGTGGCGGCGGCGATCGAGGCAATTTGGCGGGGTGAATGACAATTCAGGCAATAAATGACCCGAGAAAATCCCCTGGTTGCCCAACTGTCATAAGATAATGAGATTGTCTTTAGGAGGTGTTGATCTTGTCTCCGGTTCGAGTTCGCCAACATGTTAATCCTCTCAGTCGTAAGTACCAACAACCGGTTCCCCTCCCGGATTGGTCTGACATTTACCAAAATCCTCAACAACCCCTACATTTAGATATTGGTTGTGCGCGAGGTCGTTTTCTCTACGAACTGGCCCCACAACAGCCGGATTGGAATTTTCTCGGTTTAGAGATTCGTCAGTCGTTGGTGGATGAAGCCAATCAATGGCGCGATCGCGACAACCTAACCAATCTTCACTATTTATATTGCAATATCAATGTCATGAGTGAAGCGTTACTGGGATCTCTCCCCGAGGGATGTCTCAAACGAGTCTCGATTCAATTCCCCGATCCCTGGTTCAAAAAACGCCACCATAAGCGTCGCGTGGTTCAACCGGAGTTAGTGGCCGATTTGGCCCGTTTCTTGGCCCCCGATGGGGAGATTTTCCTGCAATCGGATGTGGAGGAGGTGGCTATCGAGATGTGCGATCGCGTCTCGGAACATCCCGCCTTCACCGCCACCAGCGACGACTGGCTACCCGACAACCCTCTCCCGGTGGCGACGGAACGAGAAATCGCCACCTACAACAAAGGAGAACCGGTGTATCGCCGTCTTTTCCGTCGTTCAGCGTAACCCGAGAACTTCACCCTCGCCGTCGATGACTTCCCCCAACACCCAGGCCGGTTGCTGTTGAGTGTTGAGACTCGCCAGAGTCGCCTCCACATCCCTGGAGGAAACAACAACCACAAATCCGACTCCCATATTAAAGGTGTCGAACATGGCCTCGGGTGAGACGTTCCCCGCCTCAGCCAACCATTCAAATACGCGGGGAGTCTCCCAACCTTCGTAGTTAATGCGGACAGACTGCTTGTCTCCCAGACAGCGGGGTAGGTTTTCCGGGAGTCCGCCGCCGGTGATGTGGGCCATCCCATGAATCTCGATCGCCTGACGACGCAGTTCTAAGATCGGTTGGATATAGAGTTGGGTCGGCGTGAGAAATACCTCTCCCAAGGATTGTCCCTGAAACACCGGGGGACAGTCACTCCAGGAATAGCCTCCATCGGCGATGATTTTCCGTACTAGACTATAGCCGTTGCTGTGAACTCCGGAACTCGGAAGGGCGATCGCCACATCTCCCACGTTCACCTGAGATCCGTCGAGAAGTTGCTCTTTTTCGACAATCCCGACGCAAAACCCGGCCATATCATATTCCCCATCGGGGTAAAATCCCGGCATTTCGGCGGTTTCTCCCCCTAATAAGGCACATCCCGCCTCACGACAGCCGATCGCAATCCCACTCACCACCTGGGCCAGTTGTTCGCTGTCGAGTTTTCCGGTGGCCAGGTAATCCAGAAAATACAGGGGTTCGGCCCCACTGGTGAGGACGTCATTGGCACACATCGCCACGAGATCGATCCCAACGGTGTCGTGGCGGTTCAGGGATTGGGCCAGTTTCAGTTTGGTCCCCACGCCGTCGGTTCCAGACACGAGAACTGGTTTCCGATAACCCTCGGGAAGTTCAAAATAGCCGCCAAATCCTCCCAGGCCTCCGAGAACCCCAGGACGATAGGTGTCTTTAACGAGGGATTCGATGCGGTTGACGAAGGCGCGACCGGCTTCGATGTTCACTCCAGCGTCCTGATAGTCCATGAGGCAGATTTCTTTAATGACATAATCGTGGGCTGCGATCGCGCGATCGCAACTGCAAGCTGCATTCTAGCTTAACCTTGCCCCTTTCTTGAAATCCTGACAACCCTATACCATATTTATGGTCATTTTTATGTGTTTTTTTGTTAAAGATTTGTTCTCGCGCAAGAAACGCTGAGCGCTTGACCAGTAAGGGGTTACAGCAGAAAATGCCCGAAAAGCGGATTGTAAACTTTTGATAAAGTTTAACCGCTTTTCGAGCGACTACTGATCCCCGATTCAAAATCTTCGTGTTATTCTGTTGCAGTTCCACCTACAACTTAAACACGAAATGAGTATGAGTTAGCTGTCGAGTGAGCAAAATCTGCCACTCAGACCGATCCGCCTCCTTGGGAGTTAGGCAGACTCCTTCGAGCGGCGGCGATCGCAGCGAACCAACCTCATACTCGCCAACACACCCCTAAACAGACCGTGGTGTGTACTGTACTCACTCAGGAGACGTTCCTATTTATGAGTTATCAACTTTGGAGAAACTTCACGGTGGCCTTAGCTATTTCCGGACTGGGAAGCTCGGCTCAACTGGTCAACGCCCAGGAGAGCGCGGCTGCACGTTACCTCCCCCTTGCCGCTGAAGCAACTGTTTCGGAGCTGGCACAAGGAGAAAACGGAGTAGAAAACACCGTGACGTCCTCTCCAACCGCTGAGGAGAGGCTCATTGCGAATCGAGAACAAATCGAGAATGCTAACTCGGGCATCGAACAACTCTCATTCGCCCCGAGTCAGGTTCTAGATAACTCCAGTTTACTAGAGGCCTTAGCCCCCCCGCAACCAGAAGTTTTAGGAACCGTAGCTTCGGAAACTCATCAAGCCTATCGCGAAGCCGGAACCTCTGAAAAACCCGCTACTGCTGCTCCCAAATCCGAGCCAGTTGTTCACGAAGAACAAGGAATCGCCTCCTGGTATGGACCCGGTTTTGAAGGGAACCGAACCGCCAACGGTGAAATTTTCAATAGTCAAGAGATCACGGCGGCTCATTTAGAATTACCCTTTGGAACCGAAGTTCGCGTGACGAACCTCAACAATGGTCGTTCTCTTGTCGTCCGTATCAACGATCGCGGCCCCTACACCGGCGGACGGGTGATTGACCTCTCCGCCCGAGCAGCCGAAGAACTCGGTATGATTCATACCGGAACCGCTCCCGTGGTTCTCGAAGTTCTCGCGAACTAACCCTTGACAGTTGGCCCAGAATCGTTAACAGTGGATGGTTTGGAAGGGTGCATCTTTAACCTAACCCTTGAGACCTCCCGAGCGGTTAATCGCAATTTACTGTTAACAGTCGCAGGGTCATGGAAAAACTGACCACCATTGCTGAATTACGCCACTATCGGCACCAGTTGTCCCCTGATGCCCGCCTGGGGTTGATCCCCACCATGGGCAATCTCCATCAGGGGCACTTAAGCCTCATTCAGCAGGGGCGATCGCAGAATGACCAGGTTATCGTCAGCATCTTCGTTAACCCACTCCAATTCGGCCCCAACGAAGACCTCGATCGCTATCCCAAAACCCTAGACGCCGATCTACAGCATTGCCGGGAACTAGGCGTTGATGCCGTCTTTTGCCCCCGGCCCCAGGACTTGGGAATCGCCTCGGGAGAGTCCTCCCTAACCACCGTGGTGCCACCCCAACACTTAACCTCAGTTCTCTGTGGGCGATCGCGTCCCGGACATTTCCAAGGGGTGGCCACCATTGTCAGCAAACTCTTCAACCTGATTCAGCCCCATCGCGCCTACTTTGGCGAGAAAGACGCTCAGCAACTGGTGATTATCCGTCACCTCGTGGCGGATCTCAATTTTCCTGTAGAGATTATTGGCTGTCCCATTGTCCGGGAAGCCTCAGGACTCGCCTATAGTTCCCGTAACCAATACCTCAGCGATCGCCAACGAGACCAAGCCAGCGCCCTATTTCGCGGCTTAGAGTCGGCCCGCCAGCAATTTGAAGCCGGACAACGCCAGGCCCAATCCCTACTCGCCGCCGTCAACGCTGAACTGGCCAAAGTTCCCCAAATCACCCCCGAATATATCGCACTGGTTGACCCCCAAACCCTACAACCCATAGAAACCATCAACCAACAAGGACGACTTCTCATCGCCGCCCACCTCGGTTCCACTCGCCTAATTGATACCATGCTGTTAACAGTCCGCCAACCCACCATCCGCCAACCCATTGTTGCCATCGATGGCCCCGCCGGGGCGGGTAAATCCACCGTCACCCGACAAGTCGCTGATCGCTTGGGCCTTCTGTACTTAGATACTGGAGCCATGTATCGGGCTGTAACCTGGTATATCCTCGAATCGGGTATTGCGATCGAGGATGAAGCCCATATCGCCCAGGCCCTAGACAATTGCCAGATTCGCCTCGAACCCCAAGCCGACAGTCCCCAATGTCGCGTTTGGGTGAATCAGCATGATGTCACCCAAGCCATTCGCAGCCCTGACGTCACCGCCAAGGTGTCCACCGTTGCCGCGTTCTCCGCTGTGCGTCAGTTTTTAGTGCAACAACAACAAGACTATGGCGCGGCTGGGGGCTTAGTAGCCGAAGGACGGGATATGGGAACTCAGGTCTTTCCCCAGGCCGATGTCAAGATTTTCCTGACCGCTTCCGTTGCCGAACGAGCCAGACGGCGCAAGTTGGATTTAGAAAAGCAGGGCTATGAGGTTGACCTCTCTCAGTTAGAAGCCGAAATTGCCAAGCGGGATCAGCAAGATAGCACTCGGGCGTTGTCTCCCTTACAAAAGGCTGAGGATGCGATCGAAATTCAAACCGATGATTTGACCATTGAGGATGTAGTCCATAAGATTCTCAGCCATGTCCCCAACTCCTAACGAGACTCACGAAATAGGGGTAGCTGCTCTTCATGCAGGAGATGTTCAGCGGCTTTGACGACATCGTCGCGGATATCTCGTAGGTCTTCTCGGTTGTCGAGATAGGCGTGCAGAGCATCGAGGGGATCGATGGCCCGGCCACTTAGGGAGGGAATCCGGGGACGACTCAGTTGACTGATCAGTTCGGGCTGAATTGTGGCACTATGGGCGCTTTTGAGGGCTTTGCGAAGCTCAGAGGTGTTGATGCGATCGAGTTGATCGGCTCGTAGTTTGTAGCGTAGCCGCACCACGCGATCGCCGATATCGCTCTTGTTTAGGGCTTTCAGGAGCGTGGCTTGGGGATCGTCGGCTTCGGAAACATCGATCGACAGGGTAAAGAAGGCTCGCACGGGAAGGGGACAGAACTCCCAGTTACAGCCACCAACGGTTACATCGGCCAGGACATAGCCTTTCTCTTCTTTCTCTTCACTAAAATCAACCCGTTCAATACTTCCTGGATAGACGACCGGGGGATCGTTACTGGGATTGAGATTTTGGTGTTTGTGGACATGACCGAGGGCTACATAGTCAAATTCGTGACGAACTAGCAGAGATAGGGGAATCGTAAAGCCTTTACTCACCGCCAGGAGGCGTTCGGCCCCAAATTTGGCTTTGTCACTCATGAGATGGCCCAGGAGGATGGTGGGACAGTCGCGATCGCGTTTGCGGATTTCTCCTTCTAGGGCAATTCGCAGCCGTTCGGCTAATAACTCGTTGATTTCGGCAATGGAGAGGCCTTGACTTTCGGGACGAGTCAGGAGGGTTGAACTGGTAAGCCAGGGTAAGGTGATGACTTGGATGGGACCGCTACGGGTGGAGATGTGATGGAGATCGAGGCGATCGCCGACAATGAAGTTCGGGACAGCCAGAGTCCGATAAATGCCGAGACTGGCACTTCCGTCGGCCAGGGAGTAGCGATCGTGATTTCCCACTAGGAGAACGGTGGGGATGTTGGCTTCGGCCAGCCGATGAAATTCTCGGGCGAAGGCTTCGGCGATATAGGGCGGCGGGGTGGCGTCGGGAAAGGCATCGCCTCCAAATAGAACTAAATCGACCGGTTCGGCGAGGGCGCGATCGATACAACGTTTGAGGGTTCCGATGAAGTCCAGCAGACGGGTGTTCAGGCCAGTGTCTGGGTCGATTTTGCCGTGGGAAAAGCCGCTACCGAGATGAATGTCTGAAAGATGGAGAATTTTAACCATGATTTACAATCCAAAAAAAGACACTTTAAAATAAGCAAGAAAAACTAAATTAAACTTTTGAATTAGATATTTTTGGGGATTTATAATGTCCCGTTTTATATGTCTAATTTTGTAGATCTGGCGGCAAGGGGTCGGGAACGAGACGACTCAATCCTGCGGTTCCGCCCCGGTCTATATCTAGGCGACAACGGATTGGAGATCCTTGAAACTGACAGGTATAGGCGGCGAGAAGCCGTTGGGGTTGTTGACGACTGAACACTCGCAGGTCGTAGCCATAGGAACGGGCGACGACGCCCATTTGATAGACAAATTGATAGCGTTCGAGATAGTCGAGAGGGGTCCAAAATTGCGGGTTAATCACCAGATCAATGCGTTGTTCTTCAGGATAGGCGAGCCAGGTGTCCAGGAGTGAGCCACCAAACTGCTCGGCGGCCCACCATAAACTCGGTTCGGTCAGATGGTCTTGGGAGACGGTATCGGGACGGATAATGGGTTCCTCGAAGAGATCGGGAGAGCGATCGAGATGATCAAGGTTGAGGGGATCGCTGGCCGGTTGGGGAATTGAGGACACTTCGGCTACGCTATGAGTCGCCACTAGGACGGTCATTAGGGTGGCGATCGCCAGACTGAGTTTAGTCCTCAGGCTGAACCGCTGGCGTGGCGGCTTCGGCTTCGCTTGGTGTTTCGCTTGGTGTTTCGGTTTCCGCTTCGTCAATGGCCTCGTTATTGGCGGGATCGCTGTTATTGTCCGCTTCTTGTGAGGCGGACGTGGGAGAGATGTTTTCTGGGGCTGACTGGTCTGAGGTGTCGGCTGGCCCGTTGACTGGGGTGGGGACGGATTCGTCACCGCTGACGTCAGCCTCGGTTGCGTTTTTGGCGGCTGGGGACGGTGTTGTTTCCTCGGGTTCGTCGGGGATGAGGATGTCTGGGGTCGCTTCAGGTTCGACAATTTCGGGAAGGGTGTCTTCAGGCGTTAGAACGGGTTCGGGTTGAATCTCGGGTTCGGGTTCAAGGCTGGGTGGGTTGGTGTCCGGCTTAGTCTCCGGGGTGAGGACAATGGTGGGATCGATGATGCTTTCGGCTTCTTGGGAATTGAGTTGACCTTTCACCAGTTGGGAGAGGGGATTGTTCCCGTCGGGATCATAGGTGATCAAGGCGGCGGTGGTGTTAAAGGTGTTTTGTAGGGGTTCGCCACTCTCATCGATAAATTCTAGCTTGACCCAGTTGGTTCCGGGTTGGAAGCCTTTGAGGTAGAAGGGTTGCCAGCGATCGCTCACGAAGCTATAGCCGTTAATGGTGGCTCGGACACGCCAGTCGGGAATCTCATCGGCGTCAAATTCTTGGGCGACGAGATGTAGGGGAGCGTTGGTGAGGTAGAAGTCGAGCAGGATCGGTTCGGCGTTGTAGATCCCTCGGGGCTGGTTATAGGTGAGGAGGGGACGGTTGGGATCGGGCTGATGGCTGCCGGTTTTGGTATATAAATGGAAGCTGGTTTGGGCGTAGGCTCCTTCGTTTTTGAAGCTTTCATGCCAGGGACGTACGGCGAAGGCCCGCAGGGTATGGGTTCCGGCGCTTAGGTCGTTGAGGATGATCGGCTGGTCGAGGTTGTGGATGGGGTCGAGGGGGCGATCGTCGAGGATGAGTTGGATGTAAGGACCTAGGCCGAGGGTCTTGTTTTTGAAGATGGGTAGGTCTTGGACGTCGAGTTGGATGTTGACTTGGCTCGTCCGCAGGACTTCGTCGGGACGGGGTTGCTTGATGCGGACTTGGGGACGGTAGCGATCAAGGGCGATTTTGAGTTGGGCGATCGCCTCGGGGGGGGAGACTTCGGTTAGTTCGACGGGAGGGGCGATCGCCTCCGCTGTTCGCCTGGGACGAGTTCCTGACTCGATGCTGAGATCCGGTTGACTACATCCCCAGAGTCCCAGGACGACAAGCAGGACTAGGGCTAGTTGTCGCGATAGCCATGTTTTCCACAGTGATGGGCGATCGTCACGATTCAGCACGCCTGAAACACTCCCTCGAAATAACAACGTCCATGACAAATCACTGGACTTGCCAGTCACTATAGCGGAAAATGCCCAAACTGCGTCACCTTCACAGGCTGAAAACTCCTTTGGGCGCGTCCGAGCTGGGGCAACGAGTTGGTCGCTTTGAGAGCCAGCCGTCCATCCTGTACTATGGTGTGTACTATATATAGATCTCGACTTGCTACGTCTCTGTGCAATTTATTAAAACAATTTAACTTTTGTAAAGTTAATGTTACGTTACTTGACTTACCGGGCAAATTTTACTAGCGCACATCAAGAAAAAATAAAAAGAAATCGTTTGAATTATTCCGAAAGAAGACCTATAATCACAAACATAGATTCTCGGTAACAGCCGCAGAACGTTCAGTCTAGCTCTTAAGCCCTCGGGTTTAGAGTGACGGAAACATCAACTTCCCTAATATGAAGCTGACTGCAAGCGACATAAAAGATAAAAAACGTAATATGGGATTTAAAAATCCCAAGTTATCACATCCAAGACTGCGGAAGTTGGTTAGAATGTTTTGTGGCGAAACGTTACTCACGACAACGAGTCTAAAAGCCTCCCCATCATTCGGGAGACATTCTAAGCAGATTTATCTGTGATAGAATGCGTTTCACGTAGTACCGGAGGGCATCCGGGAACTCATCTCAAATCCAACGCATTGTGCGTTAAACTTTTGAGAGAAATGCCTGGAGAGAGCCATCGAGCTAAGGATGTGAGGAAACAAGCATCAGTAGCCGGTCAAGCCGAACCAGGAATCTAGTACCGCAAGGTCTAGAGCATCCCCACGCCTTTAGGCTGGTGAGTATGTCAATGGTCTAGAGAGAGGAGAGACTCGATGACGATTAGTCCCCAGGAGCGGGATGCAAAAGTCAAAGTCGAGGTCGACAAGAACCCGGTTCCAACTTCTTTCGAGAAGTGGGGCAAACCCGGTCACTTCGATCGCACTTTGGCGCGAGGTCCAAAAACCACCACTTGGATTTGGAACCTCCATGCAGACGCTCATGATTTCGACAGTCAAACCAACGACTTAGAAGAAGTATCGCGCAAAATCTTTAGCGCCCACTTCGGTCAACTGGCAGTCATTTTTATCTGGTTAAGCGGTGCCTATTTCCACGGCGCACGCTTCTCCAACTATGAAGCTTGGTTAACCGATCCCACCGGGATCAAACCGAGTGCCCAAGTAGTCTGGTCCATCGTGGGTCAAGACATCCTCAACGCCGACGTTGGTGGTGGCTTCCACGGGATTCAAATTACCTCTGGCTTGTTCCAACTCTGGCGTGCCAGCGGCATCACCAACGAGTTCCAACTGTACTGCACCGCCATCGGTGGTTTAGTCATGGCGGCTCTGATGCTGTTCGCCGGTTGGTTCCATTACCACGTCAGTGCACCGAAACTGGAATGGTTCCAAAACGTGGAATCGATGATGAACCACCACCTGGCTGGTTTACTCGGACTTGGCTCCTTAGGTTGGGCCGGTCACCAAATCCACGTTTCGCTTCCCATTAATAAACTTCTGGATGCTGGTGTTGCACCGCAGGATATTCCCCTGCCGCACGAGTTTATCCTTGATACAAGCAAAATGGCGGAACTGTACCCCAGTTTTGCCAAAGGTTTAACCCCGTTCTTCACCTTGAACTGGGGCGAATATGCAGACTTCCTAACCTTCAAAGGTGGCTTGAACCCCCAAACCGGTGGTCTCTGGCTGAGCGACACGGCACACCATCACTTGGCGATCGCCGTCTTGTTCATCATCGCTGGCCATATGTACCGAACCAACTGGGGTATCGGTCACAGCATGAAGGAAATCCTGGAAGCCCATAAAGGGCCGTTCACCGGAGAAGGTCACAAAGGACTTTATGAGATCCTGACCACCTCCTGGCACGCTCAACTCGCGATTAACCTCGCGATGCTGGGTTCCCTGAGCATCATTGTGGCTCACCACATGTATGCCATGCCTCCTTATCCGTACATTGCGACGGATTACCCGACACAACTGTCGCTGTTTACCCACCATATGTGGATTGGCGGCTTCCTAGTCGTCGGTGCAGGCGCTCACGCTGCCATCTTCATGGTTCGTGACTATGATCCTGCCAAAAACGTGGATAACCTGCTCGATCGGGTCATCCGCCATCGAGATGCAATCATTTCTCACCTGAACTGGGTTTGTATCTTCTTGGGCTTCCACAGCTTTGGACTCTATGTCCATAACGACACCATGCGTGCCTTTGGTCGTCCTCAAGATATGTTCTCCGACACGGGGATCCAGCTTCAGCCAATCTTTGCCCAATGGGTTCAACACCTACACACCTTGGCACCGGGAAATACAGCTCCCAACGCCCTAGCAAGTGTGAGTCCTGCCTTTGGCGGCGATGTCGTCGCGGTGGGTGGAAAAGTCGCCATGATGCCGATTGAACTCGGTACAGCTGACTTCCTGGTTCACCACATTCATGCGTTCACGATTCACGTGACCGTGCTGATTCTGCTCAAAGGCGTGCTGTTTGCTCGCAGCTCTCGCCTAATTCCCGACAAATCCGAGCTAGGCTTCCGCTTTGCTTGCGACGGTCCGGGACGTGGCGGTACCTGCCAAGTGTCGGGTTGGGACCACGTGTTCTTGGGTCTGTTCTGGATGTACAACAGCCTCTCCATCGTCATCTTCCACTTCAGTTGGAAAATGCAATCCGATGTTTGGGGAACAGTTGGTGCAGACGGTTCGGTGTCCCACATCACCTATGGCAACTTTGCCCAAAGCGCCATTACCATTAATGGATGGTTGCGCGACTTCCTGTGGGCGCAAGCCTCTCAGGTAATCGGTTCCTACGGTTCAGCCTTGTCTGCCTATGGACTGCTGTTCCTCGGTGCTCACTTCGTTTGGGCATTCAGCCTCATGTTCCTCTTTAGTGGACGTGGCTACTGGCAAGAGCTAATTGAGTCGATCGTTTGGGCTCACAACAAGCTCAAAGTCGCTCCCGCGATTCAACCCCGCGCCCTGAGCATCATTCAAGGTCGGGCCGTTGGCGTCGCCCACTATCTGTTAGGTGGGATTGCCACAACCTGGGCATTCTTCCTGGCACGGATCATTTCAGTAGGATGATACTCGCACGCATCTCCTTGTAGGACTTATGGCAACGAAATTCCCAAAATTTAGCCAAGACTTGGCCCAGGATCCAACCACACGGCGGATCTGGTACGGGATTGCTACGTCGCACGATTTCGAAAGCCATGATGGTATGACGGAAGAAAATCTTTATCAAAAGATTTTCGCGTCCCACTTCGGACACCTCGCCATTATCTTTCTGTGGACCTCAGGCAACCTCTTCCATGTCGCTTGGCAAGGCAACTTCGAGCAGTGGATCAAAGATCCCCTCAACATCCGTCCCATCGCCCACGCGATTTGGGATCCTCAATTCGGTCAAGGCGCTGTTGATGCCTTCACTCAAGCCGGGGCATCTAACCCGGTCAACATCGCTTACTCCGGCGTGTACCACTGGTGGTACACCATCGGAATGCGCACCAACAACGACCTTTACCAAGGGTCGATCTTCCTTCTGGTTCTGGCGGCTGTCATGCTCTTCGCGGGCTGGCTGCACCTGCAACCGAAATATCGTCCGAGCCTTTCTTGGTTCAAAAATGCTGAGTCTCGCCTGAACCACCACCTCGCGGGTCTGTTCGGAGTTAGCTCACTGGCTTGGACCGGTCACCTGGTGCATGTCGCCATCCCTGAATCTCGGGGTCAGCATGTGGGTTGGGATAACTTCCTCAGCACCATGCCTCACCCGGCCGGACTGAAGCCCTTCTTCACCGGTAACTGGGGCGTCTATGCTCAGAGTCCTGACACCGCAAGCCATGTCTTTGGCACGTCTGAAGGTGCAGGAACCGCTATCTTGACCTTCTTGGGTGGCTTCCACCCGCAAACCGAGTCCCTGTGGCTGACGGATATGGCGCATCACCATCTGGCGATCGCCGTCCTGTTCATCGTCGCAGGTCACATGTACCGCACCAACTTTGGTATCGGTCACAGCATTAAAGAGATCCTCGGCGCTCACAATCCCCCCAAAGGCACTCCTTTCGGCGGAATGTTGGGTGAAGGTCACAAAGGTCTCTACGACACCATCAACAACTCGCTGCACTTCCAACTGGGTCTGGCTCTCGCCTCCTTAGGTGTGATTACCTCCCTGGTGGCGCAGCACATGTACGCTCTGCCTCCCTACGCCTTCATGGCGAAGGACTACACCACCATGGCAGCGTTGTACACCCATCACCAGTACATTGCTGGCTTCCTGATGGTTGGGGCATTTGCTCACGGCGCAATCTTCTTTGTCCGTGACTATGATCCCGAAACGAACAAAAACAATGTTCTGGCTCGGATGCTGGATCATAAAGAGGCTCTCATTTCTCACCTGAGCTGGGTGTCTCTGTTCCTCGGCTTCCATACCTTGGGACTCTATGTTCACAACGACGTCGTCGTTGCTTTCGGTACCCCCGAAAAACAAATCCTGATTGAGCCGGTCTTCGCCCAATGGGTTCAGGCCGCATCGGGTAAAGCCCTCTACGGCTTTGATGTTCTTCTGTCGAACCCCGACAGCATTGCTACCACCGCTTGGCCCAACCATGCCAACGTGTGGCTACCCGGTTGGTTGGATGCCATCAACAGTGGTTCCAACTCCCTCTTCCTGACCATTGGTCCTGGTGACTTCTTAGTTCACCATGCGATCGCCCTCGGTCTGCATACCACCACCTTGATTCTCGTCAAAGGTGCTTTGGATGCCCGTGGTTCTAAGCTGATGCCGGACAAAAAAGACTTCGGTTACAGCTTCCCCTGTGATGGTCCGGGTCGTGGCGGTACGTGCGACATCTCTGCTTGGGATGCCTTCTATCTCGCCATGTTCTGGATGCTGAACACCTTAGGTTGGTTGACCTTCTACTGGCACTGGAAACACCTCACCGTTTGGCAAGGTAACGTTGCCCAGTTTAATGAGTCCTCCACCTATCTGATGGGTTGGTTCCGCGATTACCTGTGGTTGAACTCTTCTCAGTTAATCAACGGCTACAATCCCTTCGGTGTCAATAACCTCTCGGTTTGGGCTTGGATGTTCCTGTTCGGTCACCTGGTTTGGGCGACAGGCTTCATGTTCCTCATCTCTTGGCGGGGTTACTGGCAAGAACTCATCGAAACCTTGGTTTGGGCACACGAGCGCACTCCTCTGGCGAACCTAGTTCGTTGGAAAGACAAGCCCGTTGCACTCTCCATCGTTCAGGCTCGGGTTGTGGGTCTAGCTCACTTTACTGTGGGGTATATCTTCACCTACGCGGCCTTCCTGATTGCCTCAACGGCTGGTAAGTTCGGTTAATCTGAACCCCTCTGTGTAGGATAATCGACAAGACCTCCTCTCTTCCCGAGAGGGGGTTTTGTTTGCTTAAGGGGAACTGGAATTTATTCTGTCATTTTAGTCATAGCAAATAAGACTAGATATATATTAAAATCAATGTAATGCCAAGACTTTAGTTTATTTAACCGTCCCTATTCAATTGTCAATTGTTAAGTCTCTATGGTGACAACAGTTTCCCAATGCCGATCGCTGGCAGAGTTTCTGCAACAGCCCGAAACCACACCCGCCCGTGAGTATATTCGGGGACAAATTGTTCAAAAACCGATGCCGAAAGGGAAACATAGCCGTTTACAAGCTAAATTGCTAGAACGTATCAATCAAGTGGGAGAAGCCACTCAGTTGGCTTATGGGTTCCCAGAATTGCGTTGGACCGTTGGCGATCGCTCCCTGGTTCCAGATATCGCCGTGTTTCGTTGGCATCGGATTCCCCTAGATGAAGCGGGAGAATTTGCCAATGATTTCTCCATCGCCCCCGATTGGATCATTGAAATTCTCTCCCCCAATCAACAGCCAAATCAGGTGATTGGTAAAATCCTATATGGGTTGGAGTCGGGAACTGAACTGGCCTGGTTAATCGATCCCGGCGATCGCAGTGTTCTGATGTTTCAGCCCCGAGAACAACCCCAACTCAGGATTGAAGATGAGCCATTGACCCTATTGTCTGGCCTTGACCTAAACCTGACAGCCGCAGAAATCTTCAACGGGTTAAAACTGCCGACAACTCCTTGACGATCGCGTTGAGACATGATAAAGACACGACCCCTTCCCCTCCTAGACCAACCCGATCGCCTCGAACAACGTCTTAAAGACATCCCCCCAGAACCGGGAGTCTACCTCATGCGGGATGACGGCGATCGCATCCTCTATATCGGCAAATCCAAACGCCTCCGCAGCCGCGTACGCTCCTACTTTCGCCAATCCCAACCCCTGAGCGATCGCATCGCCCTCATGGTTCACCAAGTCTGTGATATCGAGTTTATCGTCACCGACAGCGAAGCAGAAGCCCTAGCCCTCGAAGCCAACCTCATCAAACAACATCAACCCCAATTCAACGTCCTCCTCAAAGACGACAAAAAATATCCCTATCTCTGCATTACCTGGTCCGAAGACTATCCCCGTATCTTCATCACCCGCAAACGACGCATCGCCAACCCCAAAGACCGCTACTACGGCCCCTACGTCGATACCCGCCAACTCCGCAGTACCCTCAACCTCGTCAAACGCATCTTCCCCTTGCGTCAACGACCCAAACCCCTCTTCAAAGACCGGCCCTGTCTCAACTACGACATTGGCCGCTGTCCCGGAGTCTGCCAACAACTGATTACCCCCGAGGCCTATCATCAAATCGTCGAGAAAGTGGCCATGGTCTTCCAAGGACGTATCGGCGAACTCGAAACCCTCCTCAACCAGCAGATGCAAACCGCCGCTGCACAACTCGAATTTGAGAAAGCCGCCGAAGTGCGCGATCGCCTGCAAGGCCTACAATCCCTCGGCGTTGACCAAAAAGTCGCCCTCCCCGATGACCGCATTTCCCGAGATGCGATCGCCCTGCGTCTCGGAGAACGCCACGCCTGCATTCAACTGTTCCAAATCCGGGCCGGAAAACTCATCAGCCGCCTCGGCTTCATCGCCAACGCCGACGATCCCGGTTCCATCCTGCAACGAGTTCTCGAAGAACATTATCGCAACCTTGACCCCGTCGAAATTCCCAGCACCATTCTCCTGCAACATCCCCTCCCCGACGCCGATCTCCTAGAAACCTGGCTCAGCCAAACCCGAGGCCGGAAAGTCACCCTAGAAGTCCCCCAGCGGCAACAAAAAGCCGAACTCATTGCCATGGTTGAACGCAACGCCGGCTACGAACTGGCCCGACTCGAACGGGGCGATCGCCGCAACCAAGAAGCCCTACAAGACCTGGCCCAGCTTCTCGGACAGTCGCCCCCACCCCGCCGCCTCGAATGTTACGACATCTCCCATAGCCAAGGCTCCAACGCCGTCGCCTCCCGAGTGGTCTTTCTCGATGGACATCCCGCCAAACAAGAGTACCGCCATTACAAAATCCGCAACCCCGAAATTCGTAGCGGCCATTCCGACGACTTCGCCAGTTTAGCCGAAGTCTTGCAGCGGCGCTTCCGTGACTACGAATCCCCCAAAACCCTGATCGAGTCCCCAGATTATCCTGACTTAGTCGTGATTGACGGTGGCAAAGGTCAACTCTCCGCCGTCATGAAAATCTTAAAAGAGATGGGACTCGATCAGGTTCTGCGCGTCATCAGTTTAGCCAAACAACGGGAAGAGATTTTCACCCCAGGCGTCTCCCAACCCTTAGACAGCCATCCTGAACAACCTGGCGTGCAACTCTTACGGCGATTGCGAGATGAGTCTCACCGCTTTGCGATCAGCTTCCATCGTCAGCAGCGAAGTCAACGGATGCGGCGATCGCGCCTCGACGAGATTCCCGGCCTCGGATTTCAGCGTCAGCAGCAATTACTGGCTCATTTTCATTCCCTGGATTATCTCATGCAGGCTTCCCCCGACCAGTTAGCCGAGGTTCCCGGAATTGGCAAACGACTCGCAGCGGAGATTTATGACTATTTTCATGAGTCCACTACCGTCCGTCCGTCCGTCCCTTAACCTCGAAAACCTCCATCAAAATAGACAAATCAAATAAGACGCTAAAAAATCAGAATTTGCCTCTATAAAAGAATTATGTGCCTGCTAAATGTAAAATCTTAAATGTCAATTTGAGTTCAAGCTGGGACAGAGGTGATACCATAAGCCAAGTCAGAAACGGTCAAATCACTACCATTTTCAACCGCATTATTTACTGGGGAGTCGAAACGAATGATCCATCCTTGGCGCTGGATAATCTGGGGGATTCTGGTCTCTTTGCCGATTTTAGGGGCCTGTAGCCCGGTGACGGAGTCTGGTGATGACGAGACTCCCACCGCGACTCCTGAGATGACCGGTGAGTCGACCCCTCAGCCGGAAGAGAACTCATCCTCAGATCTTCCCTCGCAAGACACGGAAGAGACGGAAGAGACGGACGAAACAAACGACACAAATGACACAGAAGAGTCCATTCCCGGAGACGGAAAAACCTATCGTCATCCCGAAGGAATCTTCGAAATTTCCTTTCCCAAGCACTATGCTCACCAACCCCAAGCCAATGGCGTTAGCTTCTTATCCGCGAATGGTGAGTTTGGGGGCGAAGTGACCTATTTCGAGACGCAAGAGACTCTAACCATCGATGACTTGGAAGAGTTGTATCGTCAACGGACTCAAACAGCCATTCGGGAGATGGCTTGGCAACGTTCCGAACTGCAACCTGATGGTAGTGTTCGCCTCGACTGGCGAGGAAAGAATGCCTCAGGACAGGATCTCGATGCCATCGGCTATATTGAACAGCATGGCGATCGCGTCTATGTCCTGAACCTGTATGGCATCAACGAGTCTTATGATATTTATGTTGAGGACAGCCGCCTGATTGTCGGCAGCTATCAGGTCGATCGCAACCCCTAGTGCCACTTAACTCATCCCCAGAACCAACCCAAACCCTATGGGTTAGCTGAACTATGCAGCGGATCAAGAGGATGGACCGAGAGCATCGGTTCAAGTATGCTCTCAGAGGGATGGGTGTAGGCCATAGCATCTTGACTATCGGCGATGGTGGCGGCCCGCAGTTCTTCCCGCAGTTCCGGCATGACGGCGATGGCCCGCGTCCAGTCCGGAATTTGCGCCCCAGCCGGATTCAGGAAATACTCCTCTCCAGCTTCGAGAATCAGTTTATCGAAGACTTCAACGATGTTCTCCTCTTCATGGCGATCGTAGGGGAGATTATTAAACAAAGCATCCACAAAATACTGGCGGGTATAGTCTTGAGCCTCCCGTCGGAATTTAACCCGCAAGGCCCGGATGTGATCCATTGAAATAATCACCCGTTCCGTTTCCGTCAGGGTTCGTAACACCGATTGCAGGATATCCCGACACATTTTTTGCAGTCCTTCCTGACTCGATTGGCCAAGAGACTGATGTTTATGGTCGAAAATCCCTAAATCGACCTGGGAAATCCGTTTTTCGGCCACGTTGCGATAGACTTCCGCCAACATACCAATTTCTAAGCCCCAGTTGCCCGGAATCCGCGTCGTTAGGGCTAAATCGCCACTTAGGGCAAATTCCCCAGAGAGAGGATAGCGATAGGAACTGAGATAGCGTAGATAGTTTTGATACCCAAAGATTTCAATCAGGGCCGTCAGGAGGGGGGTCACAAATAACCGCGCCACTCGTCCATTGAGGCTACGGCGATCGCTACTGAGACGAGCATAATAGGCTTTATTGAAGGCAATCCCACATTCTTTTTCCAGGAGTGGGAAGAGCAGTTTGAGGGGATAGGAGCGATCGTAGGTAATAATGTCGGCATCATGAAGGGCGATCGCATCAGCTTCTAAGGATGCAACCCCAAGTCCCAACCAAACGGCTTTCCCCTTCCCTTTGAAGCGGACAATATCTAAGCCGCGATCGCGCAGGCGTTCTAAAATCCCTTGGATTCGCGGGCCATTTTCCCAAATGACCAGAGTTTTTTGCGGCAGAGAACGGAAAAACTCAACGGCTTTGGCATATTGATCCAAACTATCGGCATAGACCGATAGAACAACGGTTTTAACGAAATGGCATTCCCGCAGATGATTGCGAATATGAGCCAACGCCGGCCGTTCAAGTTCGTCGTAGAGTGCCGGAATCAGCACAGCCGTCGGGAACTGTTCACTCAGTTGTGTGGCGCGGCTTTCAAGAAACTCCAGGTTACAGCCAAAATCATGAATGGTTGTGATGAGTTCTTGCTTGTAATCCATATCACCAATTCCTGATCGAGTATTGCTCTTTCAGATTATGAAATAAATCTAAAGATTTTGATGTCAGCGATGATACCAATTAGACAGCAAGCTCCACAAACCCGCTGCCTGTTGCCCCTTGCCTTCTTCCCCCCTGTTTCCTGTTCCCTGTTCCCTGTTCCCTGTTCCCTGTTCCCTGTTCCCTGTTCCCTGT
>SIHH01000354.1 GCA_004299065.1 Phormidium sp. SL48-SHIP
CCCTGTTCCCTTCCCCCATGTACACCGCTGTTCTGATTATCCCAACCGGTATTGGCGCGAGTATTGGGGGCTATGCGGGGGATGGGATTGCGGTGGTTCGGGCCTTGTCTGGGGTCTGCGATCGCCTCATCACCCATCCCAACGTCCTCAATGCGGCCCAACTCTATTGGTCTGACCCCAATATCTTCTATGTGGAAGGATTGGGGTTAGATCGTTTTGCGGCGGGAATCTGGGGGTTGCGGCCGGTGGTGCAAAATCGGGTAGGCTTACTTCTCGATGCGGGAATTGAACCGGAGTTGCGCCTACGTCATCTGCAAGCGGCGGATGCGATGCGCGGGAGTTTGGGACTGTCGCTGACGGACTATGTGGTCACCGATGCGCCCCTGGGGGTGCAACTGAAGCTGGCCGCCTCGGGGGCCAGTTGGGGAACGTTGGACAATCCAGGGAGCCTGCTCAGGGGCGCTAAACGGCTAATTGAGGGGGCTGGGGCCGAGGCGATCGCCGTGGTAGCCCGCTTCCCCGACGAATCCCCAGAACAGCTCCAAGACTATCGTAGTGGGGCCGGCGTAGATGCGATCGCCGGCGCCGAAGCCGTTATCAGCCATCTCATCGTGCGCGAGTTCGGCATCCCAGCGGCCCACGCGCCGGCCCTATCCCCCCTTCCCCCAGATCCCCATCTCTCTCCCCGGGCCGCCGCCGAGGAGTTGGGCTATACGTTTCTTCCCTGTGTCTTAATGGGCCTCAGTCGCGCCCCCCAATTTGTCACGACGGGGGATTGCGGCCCCCAGGATCTGCGATCGCCCGATGTGGATGTGGTCATTGTTCCCGAGGGGGCCTGTGGGGGCAGTGCTATCCTAAGTTGGAGTCAGGGGGCGACTCAGGTGATTACCGTACGAGATAACCAAACCCAGATGCGTTGTCCCGCCGCCCGTTTAGGGATTGAGGCCCTATCCGTGCAATCCTACCTCGAAGCGATCGGCGCGATCGCCGCCCACCGCAGCGGTATCGATCCCAACGCCCTACGTCCCCATATTGCGCCCCTCACGCATCTGTAAACCCTCCTGACAGAAGTTATCGTGAACGATTCCCCCTCTCCAGATTTTGAACCGTTAACCCGCCCGCAAATCCTAGTCGCCATGGGAGTCACGGCGGTTGTCTTGATGATTGTGGCCAAACTCTGGCTACGGTTTGGAAGCGTCCAACTGTTACCCCTCTATTGGAACCCGCAACAAGCCGCTTGGGGCGTCGGATTAAGTTTAGGAATTACCCTAGCCAGTTCACTTCTCTATCGCATCTGGGGCGCCTATCGAGAAAGCGCCCAATTCTATCTCAACCTCGCCATTTCTCCCTTAGCTTGGTTCGATTTAGTCTGGTTAGGCCTACTTCCGGGAATGAGTGAAGAATTGCTCTTTAGAGGGGTGATGTTGCCGGCGATCGGTTTAAATCCCCTCGGCTTAGTTCTTTCTAGTGTCTTATTTGGGATTCTCCACATCAGTGGCCGCAATCAATGGGCCTACACCACCTGGGCCACCATTGTTGGCCTATTTTTGGGCTTAAGTGCCATCCTCACCGGTAATTTACTGGTTCCCATTGTTGCTCATGTTATCACCAATTGGCTCTCAGGTTTCATGTGGAAATGGCATTATGTGAATCATCAAACGTGAGGTCAATCTGAAGTGATGCTCACATCATTTTGCATCAAAAATTTAGGTCCAATCGACTCTCTCAACGGTTCCAACCTGGGACAAATCAATCTAATAATTGGAGGGAATGGGACGGGAAAAACCTTACTTCTCAAAGCATTATACATCACCCTAAAGAGTCTAGAAATGTATCGGCGGGGGAATGAACCAAAATCCCTCCCCCAATTGCTTTCTGAAAAACTCTATTGGACGTTTCAAGTAAGTGAAATTGGGGATTTGGTCACCAAAGGCGTTCCGTCTCCCTTATCCCTAGAACTTTCCCTGGGAGGCGATACCCGAGAGGAAACTATCCAGTACCAGTTTAGCAAAAACACAAGTAAAACAATCCAAACTGTCACCAGTGATGTTTCACCTCGGTCGAGTAATTCAATTTTTATCCCCCCCAAAGAAGTCTTGTCAATTTACAATTTGATTTTAGAATCCCGGGAAAGAGACCGTAGCTTTGGCTTCGATGATACCTACTTAGATTTAGTGAAAGCCTTACAAACCCCTCCAACTAGAGGCAGGAATTATGCACAATTTTCCAGTTCTCGAAGAAGTTTGAGTGATATGATAGGTGGTAAAATAACCTATGATACGCAAATAAAATCTTGGCAATTTAAACAAGGTCACAAAAAAATACCGATTGGTGTGACAGCAGAAGGTATCAAGAAAATATCGATTTTAGATACCTTATTAGGAAATCGTTACCTTGATACAGATTCAGTCATTTTTATTGATGAACCGGAATCTGCACTTCATCCAGGGGCCATTTCCCAGCTATTAGAAATCATGGTCACGTTATCTGAAGCTGGACTTCAGTTTTTTCTAGCCAGTCATTCCTACTTTGTGATTAAAAAGCTATCGGTTCTGGCACAAAAAAAGCCCGGAACAACCATTATGATTCTCTCGACTGATGGAGCCGCCTGGGAAATCAGCAATCTCGCCGATGGTTTGCCTAAAAACTCTATAATCGATGAGTCAATTCGTATTTATGAAGAAAAACTGAACCTTGTTTTAGATTGACGTTTCAGGTTGACTTAGGGCGTTGGAATCGTTTTATGTATATCAATGAATCTAACATGAGGTTTGGTCCGTTTTCCGAATCGGACTGCTTTCGTATTGAAGAGAGTCAAACTTATCAAGAGATTCGCCAAGGAGTCAAAATAGCCGAATTCGCCTTAATTCGTCCAAAATCTGACTCAAATCCGGTTAGTCTTTGGATTGTTGAAGCAAAATCAAGTAGTCCCCGTCCGAACACACAACCAAATTTTAGGGAGTTTATTGAGGAAATTCAGGTTAAGCTCACAAATACATTAAATCTAACCCTCGCGACTTGCTTGAAGCGTCACAAAACTTGGCAGGAATTGCCAGAATCATTTCAAAAATTAGATTGGACAAATATTCGTTTTGTTTTAATTTTGGTCATTCAAGGTCATGACGAAGCTTGGCTTCCGGAGTTAAAAGATGCTCTAAAATATGCGTTACAGTCAACTCGACAAATTTGGGGAGGTTCCGTGAAATCTGAAGTCTTGGTTTTAACTTCTGGGGAGTTTGAGGGGCGATAAGTCCCGCGCTGTACCAGAATGGTC
>SIHH01000050.1 GCA_004299065.1 Phormidium sp. SL48-SHIP
TCCCCTCCAGGGAGGGGCTAGGGGTGGGTTCTCCAGGGAGGGGCTAGGGGTGGGTTGAGGTGAGTACTGACAGCCCGAAGAACCCACCCCGCCCTTCGGGCACCCCTCCCTGGAGGGGATTTTTCGTTCCGACGGGAAGGGGTTTGATTTAAACGTTCACGGATTAATTTACGGGTATTACAGAGGTCAATTATGAAACGTCGTTATTTTCTTCAGGGGGCTGGTGGGGCGTTGGGGGCGATCGCCCTCAGTCAGTGGGACCTCGCTCGACAAGGCGATCGCCTCAACCGAGTCCTCGCTCAACCCACCTCCCGCAAATTAGCCCTCTTGGTGGGCATCAACCGCTATCCCCTAGGCATTGCTCCCCTGCGAGGCTGTGTCACCGATATGGAAATGCAGCGGGAGTTACTGGTGCATCGCTTTGGCTTCAATCCCCAAGATATCCTCACCCTCAGCGATGAAAACGCCAGCCGCGCGAACCTCCTCGATGCCTTTGAGTCCCACCTCATCGACCAAGCTCAACCCGGAGATGTCGTGGTGTTTCACTTCTCGGGTCATGGAGCCTTAGTGCGTGACCCAGACCCAATTCCCCTGCCCCGAGACCCTCGCTATCAGGGCGTTCAAGGCTACAACGGAACCATGGTTCCCTATGACGGTCGTCTGGGTTCCAACCCAAACTTGGTCAACGACATTATGGGCAAAACCCTCTTTCTGCTCATGTCCGCCCTGAAGACAGACCAAGTCACCGTCATGCTCGACAGTTGCCATTCCGGGGGCGGAACCCGAGGCGACCTGCGCTTCCGAGCCATTGAAACTCGCTTCGGTGACGGCTATCCCGATCCCAGTGAGCAAGAACTGATGACCCAAGAGACCTGGATGAGTCGTCTTGACTTGTCCGCTGCCGAGTTGAAACAGCAACGCAGCCAAGGTATCGCCAAAGGGGTAGCCGTTGGCTCCGCTCAAGCCAATCAACTCGCCGCTGATGCCTCTTTTGGTCGCGGTTCGGGTCGTTTCTTTGCCGGAGCCTTTACCTACGGCGTGACTCGCTATTTGTGGCAACAGCCGGGGAATTTGCCCCTGCAACGGGTCTTTGTGGATTTATCTCGCAGCGCTCGGGATGTGGCCAACAGTTCCGGGATTCAGCAGGCCCCCGTGTTTGCCGTTGCCCCAGGGAGTGATCACGACCAAAAACCCCTCTATTTCCTAACTCCGCAAACACCACCAGCGGAAGCCGTTGTCTTGGGAGAGGAGAATGGGGAGATCTCATTCTGGCTCGGTGGGGTGTCCTCCCAGAGTTTAGAAGCCTTTGAAGAGGGGGCCGTGTTTGCGGCGATTGATGCTCAAGGACAAGAACTGGCGCAAATTGAACAGACGCGACGGGACGGGTTGCGCGGCTATGGCATCGTGCAGGGTGAGGCCCGATCGCTCCCCCAAGCGGGACGACTGCTGCGAGAACGGGTGCGAGGTGTTCCCCCAGAGTTGAGCCTGCGCCTGGGACTGGACCCCTCCCTAGAGGATGACCTCAATGAGATGCGATCGCTCCTCCAGCAAATTCGACAAGTTGACCCCGTCCCCCTCGATAGCGGCGAAACCCCCCATTTTCTCATCGGTCGCATGACCCGTACCGCCCAAGCTCTGGCCGTCGAACACGGGTCAAGGGACATCTCACAACTGGCAAGCATTGGCCTGTTTACCCGAGGACTGGTTCCCATCCCCCAAAGCTTCGGTCAGCCCAACGAATCCATCGCCGCCGCCGCCAACCGTCTCGTTCCCCGCTTTCAACTGCTCCTGGCTGGACAGATTCTCGGCTCCGTCCTTAACAGCGATACCTCCAACCTCAACTTAGAGGTGCAAGTCGAAGTGGCCCAAAACAACCAGACCCTGGCCCGTAGCGGGACTCGCGGCAGTCGTGATTTAGTCGTCCAGCAACGAGAGCATGACCTCAATCGCTTACCCTCCGGGTCAGAAGTGCTGATTGAGGTGACCAATCACGAAGATCGCGATCTCTATGTCAGCCTGCTGGCGATCGGCAGTAGTGGTCGCATTACTGTCCTCTATCCCAACGATTGGGATGCCCCAGAACAAGCGTCTCGCCTCGCTTCAGGGCAATCCCTAATCGCTCCCGAACATGAGGGAGGTCGTAATCCTCAACGCAACTATTGCACCAATCCCAGCGGTGACTTTCACCTCTGTCTAACGGGCCGTGGCTATGTCGAAATCCTAACCATTGCCAGCACTCGTCCCCTGCGGGATGCCCTCCGCGCCATTGCACGCATCGCCGGAGAAACGGGCCTAGCCAGCCGCTCTCCCCTGGCGTTAAGGGATGAGGACTCTCTGAATGTGGTGGAGGCGCTGTTGACGGATATGAACCGCCATAGCCGAGGAGATATTGAAGTTCGTACAGCCCGCAATGCCGTTAACGTCAATCAGATGGCGGCCTTATCTACCATGATTGAAATTGTTGACCCCTGATTGGGTTTTCCCCCCTTGTCCCCCAACCAGTCAACAATGTTAGGATACCAACAGATATATGAAGAAATGTAAGGAGATCCCGATATGACTCTCGCTGTTGGCTCCACTGCCCCCGATTTCACCGCCAAAGACACCAACGGAGACACCATTACTCTGTCTCAGTTCAAAGGTAAAACCGTGGTGCTGTACTTCTACCCCAAAGATGACACCCCCGGTTGCACCAAAGAAGCCCAAGGGTTCCGCGATGCCTATGCTGAACTCGAAGGTAAAGATATGGTGGTCTTAGGGGTGAGCATGGATGACGAAGCCTCTCACAAGCAGTTCACTGAGAAATATGGTCTTCCCTTCCAACTGGTGGCTGATGCTGATGGAACCGTGACTCGCGCCTATGATGTCGAAGGCGGCGGCTATTCCAAGCGCGTTACCTACATCATCGACGGCGAGGGCAAAATCATCCAAGTCTTTGATAAAGTCGATACGACCAACCACGCCAAAGATATTCTCAGCAGCGTTTCCTAGGGCGGCCGGTTGACGGATTGGCCGGCGTAATAGAGATTTACAAGAAAGGGGAAGAATCGGGCGTTAGAATGTAGCAAGCCTTTGATTCTTCCCCTTTCCTATGGGTGTTTTAACCTATCTCACTCCCCAACAAGTCCTCATCAACACGCCAACGGTGTTGGAGGGAACCTATGACCCCCAACAAATTGCCAAAGTCTCGGTGGCGGCGGAGGATCGCTTCCCCCTCCCCGTTACAGTCAACGCCAGTGAGGGACTGTGGCGAGTTCACCTCGATCGCGGGTTCAATCAAGCCGGGATTCGTTGGTTTCGTCTCAAGGGAACCAATAGCGAGGATACCGTCGTCGGCGATCGCACCTTCTATGTCACCGTCAATGCTCGCCCCCTGATTGAAGCGGAAGACCTAAAACTCGAACTCAAACAGCGAACCTGGTTCAAAGCTGCCCCCATCCAAAGTAATCAATTGGATGAACACCAAAAAATTCGCCTCGAAGCTGGAGAAACTCTGCGCCTGCGTCGCTATACCCTAGAGGGAAATCATCTGGGGGTCGAATTGGAGTCGCGGCGATCGCCCGTCGGCACGTTTGGCTATCTCTACGAACCCCACACCAAGCTCGAAGTTGGCGGCTTACCCTTCTACTTCAGCGAAGCCAGTCTCCCGGAACCCCCCCCAGGAACCCTTCTCCTCTGGGTGACCCACGACACCAAAATCAAACAAATCCCCGAAAGTTCCAGCCTCCTCTCAGAAGGTCAGCAAGCAGAACTCCTCAAAGGACAAGTCTTTTTCATCACCGGCTACGCCTGTGTCAGCGGTCATTATCGCGTCAGCCTTGTCGATGATATGACCATTCCCGGATTCGGCAACAGTGGCTTTCTCTACAACCTCCATGTCCGTCTCAGCCAGGATTCCACTTGGCTGGCCTACAACGATGAACAGGTGGCGATGACCGTGTTACGGCCAACGGACTTTAAGAAACGGCCCGCCGATAGCGCCACCCTCTCCGACTCAGAGAAAGTCGGCCTTCCCGCCACCCGAATTTACGGCGTTGAGCGTTACGAATGGGAAGCCAGCTATCTCAAACTAACCCTAACCGAAAATTTCCCCGGATTCGGTCGGACGGGCTATGTCTCCCCGGACTATGTTGAATTCCAAAAGACTGGACGACCGTTTCTCATTGCCCCAACCCTAAACTACACCGGCCCGAAGGAGGTTCTCGTCAAAACCCCAACCACCCTCAACGGGCGTTTCGATCGCAACCAAGTCACCTCCATCTCCGTCGTCGCCGAAGATAAGTTTTCCCTTCCGGTCACCCTAAACACCAGTGACGGAACCTGGCAAGTCGCCCTAGAGAATGGTTTTCAGGATGAAGGCTTGCGTTGGCTGCGCCTGCGGGGAAGTGATGCCAACGGGGCCACGGTTCATAACGAAATTCTCTATATCACCGTCACCACCGACGCAGAAACCCTCGGAGACCCTTTAACCCTAACCATCCTAGAAAAAACCTGGTTTAAAGTGGCCCCTCTCGACAGCAACCGTCTCGATGCTGGGCAACTCCTGGAACTGCAAGCGGGTTTAGAACTCGAAGTTGAACAGTATGCCTACATTGATGGCCATCTGCAAGTTCGCCTGACTCAACCCCTCAATCCCATTGGCGAATTTGGCTATCTCTACGAACCCCATGTTCAATTGCGTAAAGGCGATCGCCCCTTCGTCTTCCAAGTTAGCAATCTCCCGGAGGTTCCCACCCAGGCCCAACTCCTAATTACCCGCAACACCCACATCAAAACCTCCACCGAACCCGAAGCCACCCTCCCCGCCAACGTCAAGGCCCGCCTACTCAAAGGACAAACCTTTGCCATTCGCGGCTATGCCTCCATCGCCGGCCATTTCCGAGTGACCCTAACGGAATCCATCCCCGGATTTGGCAATATCGGCTATGTCTTCTGGCAACATGTGGAACTGGTTCGTGATGGGAAATCTCTCCCCTATGACCCGGAAGCCCTGACGGTCACCATGCGTCAGCAAACCATCCTCAAACGCCGTCCCGTCCCCAGTGGCGACCTCAGCCGTGATGACCGAGTCACCTTGCCCCTCGGCCGCGTCTATGGGGTCAGCAGTTACGCCACCGACCCTGAGTCCAATCATGTGCGAGTGGCGTTAACGGAAGAATTGCCCGGATATGGCAACACCGGTTATCTGTTTTTGGATCATGTCTGGGTGCGACGAGGGGCCGATGGCGTTGAGTTATCCCCGCCGCCTGCGCCGACCCCCTCCCCAGCGCCGACTCCCTCAAGTTTGCCGAGTCGTAAGGAGTTGAATGTGCCCTATTTCTCGCAACGGGACAATCCTGAGTATTCCTGGGCCACCTGTAACCCCACCTCGGCGGCCATGGTCTTGTACTACTACGGGGTACGGCCCACCGTGCGGCGACTTCTCTCGGATGAGTTATTTCAGTGGATTGTGCGTCGCTACGGCATCGGCGGGCAAACGGACCACGGGGCCTTATCGGAGGTGATTCGCGCCTATGGCTATCGCACCACCTTTAGTACCCGGCGGCGTTGGGCTGAGATTGATAAAGAGATTGCTGAAGGTCGTCCGGTGGTCTTACCGGGCTATTTCACCGCCACGGGTCATGTGGTGACGGTGATTGGCTATACGCCTTCAGGTTTGATTGTCAATGACCCTTGGGGCAATGCGTTAACGGGGTATCGGGATACCTATGGGGCGCGATTGTTCTACCCCAATGGTTTCTTGTTAGATAAATGTGGCCGAGATGGAGATCTCTGGGCTCACTTTATCTATCCCAATTGATGCCGTCTTAAACCCACCAGGGACGTTCTCCGGTGCGGGGATCGGTTTCAGTCCAGGGAAATAGCCAGATGCGATCGCCCTTCACCTCGACGTGAGCAATTTTCAGGGGTCGGTTGGCTGGCCCCCGCAACACATTCCCCTGGTCATCATAGCGAGATCCATGACAGGGACATTGGAACTCCCCTGCTGTGGCATTCCAGGGGAAAGTACAGCCGAGATGGGTACAGTTATCGACAATACCCATCGCGTTAAGCTGTCCGTCGGCTTCCACCGTCAGATAGGTGGGTTCGCCATCTAAGCCTGCAATCAAGGCGCGGGTTCCGGCCGGTTGGCTGAGAATCTGTTGCGCGGGGATGGGATGGCCGAGTTTATCTTTGGCCACAATGGCCCCGCTACCATCGCCCTCTTTCGGGGGAACCAGATAACGCAGGGCCGGATAGGCGGCACCGCCCACCGCTGCGGCAACGGTTGCGCCGGTCAGAAAGTTGAGTAACTGACGGCGAGACATATCTGGGGCTGGGTTGTTGTTAATCGGTACGTTAGTCGTCATAGAATCCTTCGAATTGCATCTGATTGCATCATTGCGTCGTGCAAATCAATAAATCTTCAAATATCGTTGCACTTATTTATATTATATGCCTATCCAGTTGAACTTGCCACAAAAAAAATGCCTGAAGCGGTGGGGATTCCCCCACATCTCCAGGCTAACCTCCCGACACTAGGACCCTGAATCGAGGCGATCGCGCCATTCTTGGTCAATCTTGTCCGATTGCTCAAGTTCTTGTTGCGCAATATCCTTTTCTGTGGTATAGGCGAGGTCATCAGTCCCAATCGCCGTTTCCTGGGCGAACTGACGAGCATAATCGAGTTTGGGCCGCAACTGAGGTTCAAGGCGTTCAAACTCCAGCGCCCGTTCCTGACGTTCAGCATTGCGCCGTTGCACCTTCTGATTGCGCCGTTGAATCCAGAAATAGCGCACCAAAGGAAGGGTTAAAAAGGCAATTCCGTAAGCAATCAAGAGCCAGTAAATCGCATCAACAAAAGCCACCAAACCGCCCAATTCAGCGACGATTTCTTGAACTTCAGGCTTCTGTAACAGAACCCCTAAAATGCCTCCACCAATCACATTGACCGCCCCTAAACCAATGGACATGGAAATCTGTCCAGATGTCGCTTGGCTAAAGGGCCAGGGCGATTCCGTTAAATAGGTTTCCACGGGTTTACGGCGCTGTTGCGTCGCCGTCACCTGTAACTCAGGGAACCGATAGACCAAATTCCCCTCAGGGCTAACTTCAGGAATGCCATCAAACTTCGACAACACCGGAATCATATAGTCTTCCGTTTCCCGAGAAAACTGATTTCCCAAATCATCTAAATAGGGAGCAATTTGCTCAGCAACTACCACGCCATTATGATTACGAATTACCTGAGCGATATCCTTCCAGCGGCGTTCCTCCAAATCAGCATTGGGGTTTCCATCCCCAAACAGAAAGGAAAACACCGCTTCTAGGAAATTCAACTCGGAAGCATCTCGGCCCGCTTTCGCCTTGCGTTGGCGCTTGCGTTGAGGGTTAGGATCATAAAACCAAAACAGGTCCCCAATCCAGAAGCGGGGAATAAAAAACAGTCCGCCACCGCCTCCCCGGCTACTACTGCGGCCCCCACCGCCATTATTATCACGGCTAGAATTGAGGGCAACAATAATGATGGTGATGGTCACAAAAATGAGAATAATTGAGACAATCAGCAAGGTTCCGAAGGAGATCCGGATCAGATAAAACAGAACATTCCAGATCTTGTCCCACCAGGCCCTTAACCGAAGTCGTAAAAACTTCCCTCGCAGGATGTTGCGGAAATTGCGGGGGAAGTCATAGACAATATCGCCAGTTTCTGCGACTTGTAAATGGGCGTTGGCATCGGAGGCCAGAGCCAGCAGTCCTTTTTGCGCTAAGTTAACATCGAGTCCGGCCTGACTGGCCACATCGCCGACCGTGACGCGGTAGTCGAGTCCTTCTACCGCTTGCATAATCTTGGGGTTGGGAGCCATTCTGTCCTACTTGAACCACCTACTCCGTTATAACAGATTTGGCATTTCTCATGGGCCTTTCTCATCGGCCTTTCTCATGGGCATTTCCCTCACCAGGAGATTCTCCCGAAGGCGAAGGAGTCGATGACCATTTCTAGCACGTCCACCTCCTGGGGTGCGATCGCGCCTCCCGAATCGCCAACAAAAATGTGAATCAGATGCTCACCATCGGGATGCAGCAGAGCGGCATTGTAAGTGATGTGGTTAGCGCGAAACTCTTGTATCCACGTAATGGCCTCCTCTCCGGCGATCGTATTTCGGGTGAAGTCTCGGTTTTGAGAGATGGCGGAGTCCAAGATATCCTCAATCTGCTGCACATGGCTCGGACGCGGTTTAATCTCGACGATAATATCCGAGACTTGATGGCCCGCCCCCCTAGGACCATGTTCTCTGGCACAGTCGAGAAAAGCCACATCCGTCGGATTACGAATCGAGAGGCGGAGTGTATCGGCCATGCGGGGGTCATCGTCCCAAATTATCTCATAGTTGCGGGGAATCTCGAAGCGTAGGTTATGGCGGGGGATGATCGCATCCCGACGTTCAGAGGAGGGAGGTTCCGGGTTCTCGTTGGAACAGGGAGATGAGGGAGGGTTGGCCATTAACGGGGCATTGGGAAGCCAGCAAAGTCCCAGAACAGCCGGTACAATTATCGCGGTGAGCCAAGGCGTTTTCATGGTGGAGATTTTCAGGATATGACAAAACAACAGGTGGGACTGCTATTTGGCGGACGTTCCGGGGAACATGAGGTGTCGATTTCGTCAGCCCGGGCGATCGCCGAAGCGCTCTTGTCCGCTGATAATACCAGTCGCTATGACGTCTATCCCTTTTATATCAGTAAGACGGGACAGTGGTATGGCCCCGAGGTGGCACAAAAGATTTTGGACTCGCGACAGCCGCTGAACCCAGAATCCGAGGGGGATAACGCCAGGCTTTGGTCCTTTCCTCCAGAAGCCGCCGCGATGACGGTTTGGTTCCCGATTCTCCATGGCCCCAATGGCGAAGATGGCACGATTCAAGGCTTATTACAGTTAATGCAAGTTCCCTTTGTGGGATCAGGGGTTCTCGGTTCGGCGGTGGGAATGGATAAACTGGCGATGAAGTCAGCGTTTGCCCAGGCGGGACTCCCTCAGGTGGCTTATCGGGAGATTCGCCGTCATGAGATTTGGTCCAATCCCTGCGTATTTCCCAAACTCTGCGATGAGATTGACGCGGCGTTGGGCTATCCCTGTTTTGTCAAACCCGCCAATTTAGGGTCTTCCGTGGGAATTTCCAAGGTGCGATCGCGGGCCGAGTTTGAAGCGGCCTTAGACAGTGCCGCCAGTTACGATCGCCGCGTCATCGTCGAGGCCGCCGTGGCCAACGCGCGGGAAGTCGAATGTGCCGTCCTGGGAACCGACAACCCCCGCGTCTCGGTGATTGGTGAAATTCGCTTTCAGAGTGATTTCTACGACTATGAGACCAAATACACAGCGGGCCAGGCCGATTTATTGATTCCCGCACCCCTCCCGGATAAAATTGCCCGAGAGATTCGTGAGTTAGCGGCCCAAGCCTTCACCGCCGTCGATGCGTCTGGCTTATCTCGGGTGGACTTCTTCTATCAGGAGGAGACGGGGGAGATTTTCCTCAATGAGATCAACACCCTCCCCGGCTTCACCGCCACCAGTATGTATCCGCAATTGTGGCAGGCGACGGGGATCTCCTTCCCCGAGTTAGTGCATCAGCTACTGGCCTTTGCCTTGGAAGAAACTGATGGTTAAGGGAGAGTATTTAGACTTTAGCATTCGTCCCTGGACCGCCGGCGATCGCATTCCAGCGGGCCGTTTAATTGCCTCAATTCTCCTCGAATACGGTCTCCCCTGGGAACCCGAAGGGGCCGATCGCGATGTAGTGGAAGTCGAACGCTTCTACATCGAAACCGGAGGCGGATTTTGGGTGGTACACCAGGGAGACACCCTTGTGGGAACCGCTGGATTTTACCCGGTGTCTCGGGGCGATCGCGCGGTGGAGTTGCGTAAAATGTATCTCATCCCCTCAGTTCGAGGTCGTGGCTTAGGGACGTTTCTGCTGCAAGAATTAGAAGCCGAAATCCAACAACGAGGCTTTCACACCATCTGGGTGGAAACCGCCAGCGTTCTCCAGGAAGCCGTCACCTTCTACGAACGTCACCACTATCTCCCCGCCACTGGAGTTGAGACCGAACGCTGCGATCGCATCTATAGCAAAACCTTCCCCCCCACCTAACTAACCCTCCTTATCTTGCATTAACCATGTCCGATCTATATGTGTCGTGGTCAGACTATCATCGCACCGTTGAACGTTTGGCAGTACAAATTTATAAATCCCAATGGGAATTTGACGAAATCATCTGTTTGGCCCGAGGGGGATTACGAGTGGGAGATACCCTCTCTCGTATCTTTAACTGTCCCCTAGCGATTCTCTCCACGGCCTCCTATGGTGGCCGAGAAGGACGAGAACAGGGGGAGGTCATTGTCTCCCGGTCCCTCTCCATGACCACCCCCCAACTGGGACAACGACTGCTAATTGTGGATGATTTAGTGGATTCGGGAGATTCCCTCAAAGCGGTGTTGGCTTGGCTGTATGACCATTATGGTCAGCACATTTCAGAACTGAGAACGGCGGTGTTATGGTGTAAAGCCTGCGCGACCTTTACGCCCGATTATTATGTCCGCTATTTAGAGGATAATCCTTGGATTCATCAGCCGTTTGAAGCCTATGAAAAAATGGATTTATCCAGCTTTTCTGAAGATGAGTAACGCCTTAAGTGATGTTGAACGGAGAACTCACGCTGCGGGGATTAACCCAGTTCCCACTGGGCCGCCCCGATCGCCTCGGGAATAATACCGCGTAAAGTCGCCAACACCTCCCCAGTCGCGGCTACGCGAATCTGCGTGTCGTTACCATCAGCGAGCAGTTGCAGTGACTCGAACGATAAACCACCTTGAAGGAGTAGGCGATCGCGATCGACCTCAAAGTCTTCAACAATATCGTGACCTCGTCCCGCCTGCAACACAAAGCGATCGGCCCCCTCACCGCCAATCAGCACGTCATCCCCAACGTCACCGCTGAGGACATCATCACCATCCCCACCCAGTAGCGTATCCGCCCCCTGGCCACCATACAGCGTGTCATTGCCGCGATCGCCCAAGAGTCGATCATTTCCCCGATTCCCAAACAGCAGATCCGCATCCTGTCCGCCAAAGAGACGGTCATCGCCGTCACCTCCGGCTAAAATATCATTGCCCGTGTTTCCCGCCAGAACATCGTTCCCCGCGCCGCCGGCGAGGGTGTCGTCGCCCCCCAATCCGATGATCATGTCATTTCCAGCCAGTGCGTCGCCGAAATCATCCCCATCCGTCATGGCTATCTCATCCGGCCCCTCTGTGAAGATAAATGTTACCGGAGACGTGACCGGATCCGTTGCTCCAAACTCAAACGCGCCACTGTCGATGGCCCCATCACGGAGTGCGCCGCGCAAATCCTCCGTCAGCCCCGACACCGACACCCCAGCATCGATCGCCGGACTCCCCGATTGCAACATGACCACCGGAATCCCCGCCGCATTACGTTGCAGCGGTTCCAATAGCGGATCGGCGATCGTCACCGAGTTGGTTACATTCACATCAGTCGAATCATCGGGATTCTTGGGCGGAAACTGAAAATTCCCGCCGCCATCGCGGAAGACAAACCCCGTATGCTGCTTATTATTCCAGGGATTGTTGCCCGTACTACCCTCAACAATAGTATTCGTCAGCGTCACGTGAGTTCCGCCACCCCAGAATGCCCCCCCCTGAAATCCAGCGTGGTTGTCAGCAAAAGTGCTGTTCGTGATCTCCACCGGGTTCGAGCCATTAGAGAAGAGAATCGCCCCACCGAGTCCCTGAGTCCCCGAGGCACTCTCAGCGCGGTTTTCGGCAAACAGTGTGTTGATGATCGCTCCAGGAGCCTGCTCACCTATCCAGAGTCCGCCCCCTTGCTGTTCCGCCACGTTGCCGGCGATCGCCGTATCCCTAAGCGTGAACTCGCCGTTCCCTATCCGCAAGCCGCCGCCAAGGGCTTCTCCTGAACTGTTGGGGATGACGCGGTTATCGGCAATCACGCTATCCTCAATCACCACGCGATCGGGCGGATAGACAAACACGAACAGCCCGCCTCCCTGTCCCGCACCCTGGTTACCCTCAAACTGGCTGTTGCGGATGGAAATCATCCCGGAACTGCTGCCGTCATTGGCGCTCGCGCCGTCGGTGTAGATCGCACCGCCGTAGTTGTCGCTGCGGTTGTCCCGAAAGATGCTGTTTTCGATGGTGAGTTGGCTGAGCAGGTTGTTAATGGCTCCGCCATAAGCGCCTCGGTTGTCCGTGAATTCACTGTTGCGAACGGTGAGTTCGCTTTCGCTCCAAATCAGAATAGCCCCCCCAGCGTGTTCGTTGCGTGCAGCGGTGGCATCATTCCCGACAAAGCGACTGTCGTTGACGGTGAGACGACTGCGATAGCCGCTGTAGATCGCGCCGCCTCCCGTGGCTTCGGCGACGTTGTTGCGAAATTCGCTATTTTCCAGGTTAACCACCGCTTCGAGTCCCGATCGCAGTCCGCCCCCTTCTCCGTTCACAGCGCGTCCGTCGGCGATGGTGAGCGATCGCAGCGTCACAGCGGTTCCCCGTCCCGTCACGTCCAAAACCCGATGGCGGTTGTTACCACTGAGGGTCAATCCGGGGGCGTCGGAACCGTCGAGGGTTAGGTTTTTGTCGAGTTCGAGGGTGCTATCTAGGGAGATGGTTTGACGGGCAAGGTCAGCGGCAAAATGGATGGTATCGCCGGGTTGCGCCTGTTGCAGCATCTCGCGTAGGGAACCTACACCGCGATCGAGGGCGCTCGTGACCAGAAGATTAGCCATAATGATGTGATGTGCAATATTTAGTATGCTTTAACTATAGACTTTCTCAACAGTTTTAAAGTTTCGGGAAAGACAGATCAAAAACTGTTTCAAACATCATCTCAGTTTGGTTTTTCTATCAGGCTTTGACGGGCTGAAATCCCTATTGTTCGAGATGACCACGTCTGAAAGCTGACATGACTCTTCGGCTAAACCCGAGGGGGGTGTCGTTTCCCCTCAATGTTGGCGATCGTCCTGAAACCTCAAGATTCCCTTCAATTTTGCCCCTGGCTTGCCCGTTTGTCCTGTTTGCTGGTAAGTCGCCTGTTTTGAGTCGCCTGTTTTGAGTCGCCTGTTTTGAATCGCCTGTTTTAAATTACGTGTTTTTAATTACGTATTATTACTAATCGTATTTTCACGTAAATTATCCGACGGTGCGATCGCCGTCACAACGAATAGGTAAGCGCGATCGCATAGCTAAATTAAAGTTCTTGTTAAGATGAAAGAAATCGAACAGAACTGGGTAGAGAGATTAGCGTATGACTGCCACACAGGTGCAACATCGAGATTCTAATGTTCAAGAAATTGCCAGCCGCATTTTTGAATCTCATCAGATTACCCGAGCCGATCAGTCCGTCTTCATGAGGAGTCTGCTCTCCAAATCCGCCCTCAGCCGCGAAGAAGAAACAATCATTAACAAAGTTTTCGAGGAACTCAAACGGGGCCTGCTGCGCGTTGTAGACTAGCCAAAATGCAGATATCATCACGGTTACGCCGATTAGACATACCCCACAAAAACCCCGGTTTTCACTAAACCGGGGTTTTCTGTTGCAACAACCGAATTGACGTCCCGCGAGTAACTATGACCTCTCAGCAGCGGGTTCATACAAATACTCAAACCAGTTTCCATCGAGATCGCGACCATAAAACGAGGCGGTTCCATCCCGGTGTTCGTGAACCTCGCTGACGTGAACCCCATCAGCCTTGAGTTGACGGTACGCTGATTCCATTTCGTTGCGATCGCCAAAGATGAAGCCAAAATGAGGACCCGCCTGGTCATAATTAGGACTCAGCAAGGCTAACCCGTCCTCTCCCGCCTTGAGATAGGCCCAGTCCGTATCCTTCCAAACCAGCGTCATCCCCAGATTTTCATAAAACGCGGCCGCCTTGGCGATATCTTGCACGCAAATGGCCACATGTCCCAGTCGTTTGAGCTGCATATCGTGAATTTTGTTAGCTTATACCCACATTTCTATTGTAGGGCGGTTATTCTGTGGGAGAGCCTTTCGAGTGACACGATGTTTGATCTCGCGAATCTCCCCTATTGGATCTTTCTCATTTCAGGAATCGTCCTGTTTGTCGTCTCCATCTCCATCGGTGGTGAAGATGACCTCGACGGCGATGGCTTTGATCTCCCCATTTTAGGCTGGTTGGGAATCGGCCAGGTTCCCCTAATGCTACTCCTGGCCGCAGACTTAAGCCTCTGGGGCCTGTTTGGCTGGGTGGCTACCGTGGCCCTCGGTGTTCCAGGAACGCCTTTAGATATCGGTGTTTTCCTCGTCACCGGGGGGGTGAGTGTCTTTCTCGGGGGTGCGATCGCCCGACCCCTGGGCCGCTTGTTTTTCGCCAGTTTTAGTGAAGACTCCAGCAGCGATCGCCTGGTGGGATGTTTAGGAACCGTCAATTCTCCTCAACTTCCCCGCCAACGCGATCGTAAAGTGGGCCAAGTCGATGTGGTTGATCCCGCCAAAAACCTGGTTACCGTCAATGTCGTGATTCCCGACGACGCCGAAATTGTCCCCCAGCGGGGAGATACTGTTCTGATTGTCGAACATTGTCCCGACTACTATCTGGCGATCGCCCATAACTCCATCGACTGCGATCGCTGGCTCGGCTCTACAAATAGTCCTTAACGACTCTCCAACAGGAGATTAAATCACACAAAATCACACTAATATCACATTAAATCACACAAAATCACATTAAATCACATTCAACTATGCTGTATTGGTTAACCCTCCTCGAAACCCTCTCCACCCCCACCTCAGCCACCACCACCGTCGAGGTGAATCCCCCTCAACCCGCCTCCCCGCTCAAATCCGCCGCCGTTCCGCCACCGGTTCCCGAACCGCCCACAGCGGCCCACCCTGACCACTCAGAAACCCCACCCGTCATCATCGCCGACCTCGCTCGCGAGAATGATTATCACGACATTCACCAAAACGTCCAAGACAATGTTTTAGAAAAGGCCGAACCCCCCGTCGTGTATGCTCAAGCCGGGTCTATGATCCTCGGAGGGACCGCCGTCGGGATCGTTGGGATTATCGTTCTCATTTTATTGGGCTTTTGGGCCTACACCCGCGTCTATCAAATTACCCCCAACAACGAAGCCTTTGTGCGAACTGGGGGTTTTTTGGCGAAGAAAAACTCCGTCATTCTCTATGGTGGCTGTATTGTTCTCCCCGGCTTCCATGAACTGACGCGGGTTCCCATGCGGGAGATTACCATCAACGTCGAACGCACCGGAAACCTCGCTGTTCGCACCCAAGACTATTTACGGGCCAATATGCGGGTGACGTTTTATGTTTGCGTTAACCACGATGAACAGGATGTAAAAACCGCCGCTGCACGTTTATCGCGCGATGGAAATATCTCCCCGGCGGATATTAAAGAAGCCCTGGAAACTCGGGCAGATGATGCTATTCGAGCGGCGGCAAAACGCAAAACTCTGGCAGAAATTGATTCTGATAAATTGGGGTTTGCTGATGAAGTCTTGAATTTAATTCAGCAAGACCTAAAAAAAGTCGGTTTAACCCTCAATAATATCGCTATTTCTGAAGTCGAAGAAAGCGATACGTATGACACCAATAACTTTTTTGATGCCCAAGGAGTGCGGCTGCGGACGGAGACAATTCAGAAGTCGATCAAGCAAAAAGAAGAGGTTGAACTCCAGACAGAGCAAGAGCGACGGCAGTTCCAGCTTCGCACTCAAGTTAGTATTAAGCAGCAGGAACTGAATGCTCGTAAAGAAGGATTAGAAATTGAGCGGGACGAGGAAGAATCGCAACTTCAGCAACAGCTTGAAGTCGAATCTATGCGGGCGCAACGGGCGCGGGAGATTCAAGAGTCGAAAGACCGAGAAGCGGCGAATCAAGAACGTAGTAAAATCCTGCAACGGCAAGCAGTAGAAGAAGAAGAAATCGCCAAATCTCAGGCGGTGCAAGAAAAGCAAATTCTGTCTGCGATCGCCATCGAAGAACAACAGAAAAAACTCAAAGTGGCTCAAGCCTTGCAAAAACAAGAAGCGGAAATGGCTGAAATTACCCGTCAGAAAACCATTGACGCCAACCGCTTAAAAGCTCAGGTCGAAATCTCCGAAGCCGAGGAACTCTCGGAACTCGCCAAACAAGAGGCCGCCATCGCCATCGCCAAGAAAACCCAAGAACGCCTCGAAGCCGAAGCCATGCGAGCCCAGGCCGAGTCGGCGGTGGAAACGGCCATCGAACTCGAACGAGCGCAACGGAAACAACGCCTTTCAGCTTTGGCCGCCGAAGAAGCCGCCGAGAAACAACGCATTGCCGATAACAACGTCATCGAAATCGATGTCTTTCGCCGCCGTCGCCAAGCCGAGAGCGCCCGTCAAGCGGCAGAATTGGAAGCTGAGTCGATTCGGACCTTGGCGGCGGCTGAGCGCGATCGCGCCCTGGCTGAAGCCGAAGGGATTGAAGCGAAAATCCAGGCTGAGAACGCCCTGAGTGATGCGAACCGCAACGCCGATCTGATTCGCGACATCGCCCCCGAGTTACTCAATCGCCTCCCCGAAATTGCCAAAGCCTTGGCCCCACAGCCGGGGGTGTTGGGAGATGCCAAAATCTATGCGTTTCCCAATGGCAACAACGGTAATGGTAATCTCTCCCAGGATATTAGTAAGCTGATGCTCTCCACCAGTGGCCTAGGGTTAATCGAAAGCCTCAGCCAAGAGGGAAAACTCGAAGGACTGATGACCACCTTGGCGCAACTACTGAAAACAGGCAACAATGAAAGTCCATCGGAATCGCCGCAGTCACCGTTAAACCAGGGGTCTGGCGGTTCATCGAGCCGTGGCGGTGGCTCGGCTGGGGGGCGCAGTTCTGCCATAACCAGCGAGCCTCAGCCCCCGAAATCGGTCCCAGATGTGCCAGAAGCGTGATTCCCCGGCTAGACGACATTGGGGCGATCGCTCTACCATTAACTCTGGTTGCAACACTGACGATCGCAACTCGTCCAGTTGGTTTAACATTGCCCCTTTCGTCACGCCCTTCGAGCAGCTGAGTCTTAAAATACGCTATGAAAGAAATCTTGACCCTCGTTCCGGGGGGAATCGGTGATCAGTTATTGTTTTTCCCCACCCTCGAACAACTGAAGCATCACTATCCCAACTCTCAACTGAGTGTGGTGGTTGAACCCCGCGCCAAGGGAGCCTATCGGGCCAATAAGTATTTCCATGATGGCTCCTTGAATCTAATTCCCTTCGACTTCAAAGATCGCAATGGCCCCGCCGATTGGGGAAACCTGATGGGAATTGTCCGCGATCGCGAGTATGATGCGGTCTTATCCCTCGGTCGCCGCTGGACGGTGGGCCTACTGCTTTGGCTGACGGGGATTCCCCGCCGCGTCGGCTATGGTGAACCCGGTAGCCTCTTCCTCACCCATCCCGTTCCCCTCAAACCCGAACAGTACGCCGCCGAAATGTATCACGACTTGGTGCGCGGTCTGGGAATTCAGTCTCCCTGTCCTCCCATGGAGGTGACTCTACTCAAAGAAGATGTTGAGTGGTCTGAACAGCAACAAGCAGAACTTGGCGTAACCGAAAGTGGCTATGTTCTCGTTCATGGAGGCGCCAGTCAGTTGGCCCAGCAGAAGGGACTCGATAAAATCTATCCCGTTGAGAACTGGGTCAAGGTGTTACAGGGGATGCAACAGCGACAGCCCAATCTGCCCATTGTGGCGGTTTGCGGCCCCGATGATGGAGCCTTTATCCGGGAGTTAACCGAGGCGGTTCCTGGCCTCAAAACCATTTCCCCTCCCGATATCGGCAAACTGGCCGCCACCATCGCCGCCGCCAATGTGATGCTTTGTACTGACAGTGCGCCGATGCACCTGGCTGTGGCGGTTCAAACCTACACCTACGCTCTGTTTGGTCCCACGGATGCGAAGAAACTCCTCCCTCGGGGCGATCGCGCTCAAGGAATTGTCTCAGCAACGGGTAAAATGGCGGACATTGACCCGCAATCTATCTTAGACAAGGTGTTTAGTTAGAAGTCGGCCAACGGGTAAACCCAAAAGCACAATACAAGATGGGGTAGGTTCTCGAAGTCTCTAACCTTCCCCTCGTTGCTGATGGTCTGTTACCTGTTGCCACTTCCCCTGATCTTACCGTTTGAATTATGACTCCTGAAGGAACTTGGACGATCGCACAGGCCAAAACCATGGCCGGAACCCCTTATAGCGGGACGGTACAGATCTCTCGCACGGGGTCGGTGTATCAAATCTTTTGGTTGAGCGATCGCAGTAACTTTTCCGGCCTCGGCTTCTATCATGACAACCGCCTCTGTGTCGGCTGGAGTTTAGATAGCTCATTTCGTGTCGTTGTCTATCGGATTCACCGCGATGGAACCCTAGAGGGACAATGGACAACCCCGCAGCTGTTTCCCGAATTTGGAACTGAACAAGCCACGGGAGTCTCCTCTCAAGAGGTGGGGGGACTCTATCAGGTATCGGGAACTTATCCCAAAAAACAACCCCCCTACACCACCAGTCTGGCCATTGGCCAGAAGGAACAGATTTATCAACTCACCAGTAGCGGTAGCCCCAAGTTACAGGGAATTGGCCTGCGTAGTGGTGACTGGTTGGTCACCAACTGGGGCTATGACGGTAAATTTGGGGTCATGGTCTATGAAATCGACCGTGACACCGCCGAAGGACGCTGGACTCGTCCAGGGACGAAGCAGGTGGGTATCGAGACATTATCAAAGATTTGTTAGGAGTCCCTTAACCCGGTCCCAAGAGTAAATCAAAGAGGCCGTCGTCGAGTTCATAGCCAAGAAGCTGCGACATGGCCTTGAGGCGAGAGCGACTCGGACAGCCCTGTTCTTCGAGCCAACTCGCCAGAACGAAGATTTTGCTCATCAAGAAGATTTCCAGGGCTTCTGGGTTGAATTGGATGCCCTCAGTGCGATGAAACTCATGGGGAACCAACATGGCGACATAGCGGGCTAATTCACCACTGGACCAGTCGAGGAGTAGAGGAAGCCAGGGATAGGCCGCATCGAGACGGATAAACCAAAGGCGAATTTCGGGAATCTCTGACAATTCCCGAGGATCGCTCGGATCACGAGGAATATCAATCTGAAACCGTAGAGACTGCTCAGCATCAGCCATTGCGCCCTTAAGCTGTTGGGCGATCGCCTCCCGGGCCGGGCTTAAATCTAGGGTTTCAATCGTCGTTGCGTCGAGTTGAATCTCATTCGTGGACATGAACAGTGCAGCCTTTGAAAATACTAGAGTAGGATGGTTTTCTATACCTTTCTACCCTACTGTATTGGGTCAATAGTCCGGACATTTTTCTGGGCAAGCGCTGAAACCCTTGGTTTCTCGTTGGCTAGATCACTGTCAGCACCCCCGGCTGAAGCACGGGGGCTTCGTGCCCTCCCCTTCAGGTA
>SIHH01000355.1 GCA_004299065.1 Phormidium sp. SL48-SHIP
TCAATCGTCATCACGCCACAACTGGCAAATGATACCTGGAAAAAATATCCTTGGCCACCTGAACCTGCTCATCAGTCGGTTCCGGCGTCTCCTTTAACTGATAATCATAGCCAAGAGCCTCCCACTTATATTCCCCCATCTTATGAAATGGCAAAATCTCCAACCGCTCCACATTCCTAAACCCCGATAAAAACTGAGCCAGTCCTTCCATATTCTCCACCTGATTCGTTAACTCAGGAACCAAAACAAAACGAATCCAAGTCGGTTTATCAATCTCTTCCAAATAACGAGCAAACTTTAACGTCGGTTCAACGGAAACACAGGTCACCGCTCGATAGGTTTCCGGTTGATAGGACTTGATATCTAATAGGACTAAATCCGTGTTCTCTAAAACCGGCTTCGCCACCTCGACGGGAATATAGCCGGAGGTATCTAAGGCGGTATGGATGCCCAAGGCTTGACATTGACGGAAGATTTCGCCGACAAACTCCGGCTGCATTAAAGGTTCTCCCCCTGTCACCGTCACGCCACCCTTAGAAAACTCCATGTAAGAGCGATATTTGACCACTTCCTTGAGAATCTCTGTCACCGTCACTTCGCGACCGCTGCCTAACTCCTGACAGTCGGGATTATGACAGTAAAGACAGCGTAAGGGACAGCCTTGGGTAAAGACCACAAAACGGATTCCTGGGCCATCGACGGTTCCACAACTCTCAAAGGAGTGGATGCGGCCTGAGATGGAGGATTGGGTAATCGGCATGGGGGGAAAGGGAACAAAAACAAGTTAGGGGCGTACCCTTGTGGTCGCCCTCTGCGGGGAATGAGGAATCGGGGGGGAATTATGTCGGGGCTGCCCCATCCTCGGACCCACCCCGCCCTGCGGGCACCCCTCCCAGGAGGGGAATTTTGGGGTGGGCCTGGGTTTGGTGTCTAGGGGGTGCTAGATGTGACTGTGGAAGGTGCGATTAACTACGTCTAACTGTTGTTCGCGAGTCAGCTTGATGAAGTTGACGGCGTAACCGGAGACGCGAATCGTTAGTTGTGGGTACTTCTCGGGATGGTCCATGGCTTCGAGAAGGGTGTCTCGGTTTAGCACGTTGACGTTGATGTGATGACCTTCGTCGTTGAAGTAGCCATCCAAGAGTCCCACTAGGTTGCTGATACGATCGCCCTCCTGTTTCCCAAGGGCCTGCGGCACAATGGAGAAGGTGTAGGAAATCCCGTCCTGAGAATGCTCATAGGGGAGTTTCGCGACGGAGGCTAAGGCTGCGATCGCCCCGTTGGTATCCCGTCCGTGCATGGGGTTGGCACCGGGTGCAAAGGGTTCGCCGGCTTTACGACCATCGGGGGTGTTGCCGGTTTTCTTGCCATAGACCACGTTGGAGGTAATGGTGAGAATCGACTGGGTGGGAACGGAACCACGATAGGTTTTGTGTTGGCGAATCTTGTTCATAAACTGCTTCACCACGGCGGCAGCCATCTCGTCGGCCCGGTCGTCATTGTTGCCGAATTTGGGATAATCTCCCTCGATGTCATAGTCGACCACCAAACCGCGTTCATCGCGAATCACTTTCACCCGCGCATATTTAATGGCGCAGAGTGCATCAGCCACCACTGATAACCCTGCCATTCCACAGGCCATGGTGCGATAGACGTCTCGGTCATGCAGCGCCAATTCCACCCGTTCATAGGCGTATTTGTCGTGCATGAAGTGGATGATGTTGAGGGTGTTGACGTACAGGCGCGACAACCACTCCAGACAGCGATCGAACTTGGCGGCTACGTCGTCATAGTCGAGGTCGTCTCCCTGAACCGGAACCCAGTCGGGGCCAACCTGCTCGCCACTCATCTCGTCTTTCCCGCCGTTGATGGCGTAGAGAAGTGCTTTCGCCAAGTTGGCCCGAGCGCCAAAGAACTGCATTTGCTTGCCAATCTTCATGGCACTGACACAGCAAGCAATGCCATAATCGTCGCCATAGTCGAGGCGCATCAGGTCATCGTTCTCATACTGGGTCGAACAGGTATCGATGGACACTTGGGCGCAGTAGCGTTTGAAGTTGTCCGGTAAGCGTTTGGACCAGAGAATGGTTAGGTTGGGTTCGGGCGCGGGACCGAGGGTGTAGAGGGTGTTGAGGAAGCGGAAGCTGTTTTTGGTCACTAGAGGACGACCATTTTCACCGACACCGCCAATACATTCGGTGACCCAGGTGGGATCTCCTGAGAAGAGTTGGTTGTAGGCGGGAGCGCGCAGGAAACGCACCATCCGCAGTTTCATGACAAAGTGGTCGATGATTTCCTGGGCCTGTTCTTCGGTGAGGCGACCATTTTGCAGGTCTCGCTCGAAATAGATATCGAGGAAGGTGGAAACCCGACCGAGGGACATGGCCGCGCCGTTTTGTTCTTTCACCGCCGCGAGATAGCCGAAATAGGTCCATTGGACGGCTTCCTGGGCCGTTGCAGCGGGTCGGCTGATGTCGCAGCCATAGGCGGCGGCCATGTCTTTGAGTTCTTGCAGCGATCGCATCTCTTCGGAGAGTTCTTCCCGCCGCCGGATGGTGTCTTCGTCCATCGCGTCGAGTTCTAGGGAGGCTTGCTGTTCTTGTTTGTCTAACAGCAGGCGATCGATTCCATACAAGGCCACCCGGCGATAGTCGCCAATAATCCGACCTCGACCGTAAGCATCGGGTAAACCGGTGATGAGTCCTGAATGACGGGCGCGGCGGATTTCTGGGGTATAGGCATCAAAGACCCCGTCGTTGTGGCTTTTGCGGTATTTGGTGAAGATTTCTTCAGTCCCGGGGTCGAGTTCGTAGCCATAGGCTTCGAGGGATTTTTTGACGACCCGGATGCCACCATAGGGCATAATCGCCCGTTTGAGGGGTTTGTCGGCTTGCAAACCGACGATTTGTTCTAAACTTTGGTCGATATAGCCAGGTCCGTAGGCGGTAATCCCTGAGGGAATCTTGGTTTCTGCGTCTAAAATGCCGTTCTCCCGTTCCTGGGCCATCAGGTCTTGTACGGCGCTCCAGAGGGACTGAGTGCGATCGCTGGCGCCACTGAGAAACTCGGCATCTCCTTCATAGAGGTTGTAGTTTTTCTGGATGAAATCCCGGACATTGACGTCTTTGGTCCAGGTTCCTGATTTAAATCCATCCCAGGCTGGGGTTAGATCGCGACTCCCGGCGGCGTTTTCGGTTGAGTTGGTCAATTGAGCTTGTGTCGGTTTGGCGATGACCATACGTCTTTTCTTCC
>SIHH01000051.1 GCA_004299065.1 Phormidium sp. SL48-SHIP
CTAATCAATCACATCCGGAGGCGCGATCGCCTCCCGGAAAAACTCCGCCAACCCCGCCTCACGCTGCACCGGAGACTCCTCCGACCAATCCCAGAGACTCTGATAGAAGAAAAACGACATCCCCGCAAACCCCTGATTACGAATCGTCCGCACCTTCTCCTCAATTAACGACATTTCCGTCGGACGATTGCGTAACCCCGCCAACACCGCAATTCCCACCGGAATCTGACGCCGGGCCGCCGCCACCTCCGGGCGGTTCAACTCACCAATAAACACCTCAATATCACTGCGATACACCTGTAACACCAACTCCTCGATATAGCCTAACTCCTGCCAGCGCTGCCAATCCTGTAAATAGCGCGCATAGGCAAAATGCTGCGGATTCGGAGATACCGAAATCACCACATCCGGCTTCACCGCCTTCACCGCCTCAAACGTTCGCCCCACAAACTCGGTAATTTTGTCCGCCCGCCAACGCACCCAGTCCGGGTCATTGAAGTCCTCCGGTGGGTCATTTCCATCATGCTCACGGCGATACAACTCCACCGTATAGGCATCATAACCAAACTCCACCGGCAACCCTAAATGGTCATCAAACTGAATCCCGTCCACATCATAATTCTCGACGACTTCTAACACTAAATCGAGAATAAACTCTTGAACCTCCGGGTGAAAGGGATTCAACCAAACCCGCTCATGTTCCCCTTCCATAATCGTCTGAGTTCCGTCAGACCGTTGCGTCAACCACTCTGGATTCCGTCGCGCCAACTCAGAATACGACGGGGTCTGAAAACCAAACTCAAACCAGGGAATCACCCGTAAATTGTATTCCTGACCATAGGCGATCGCCTCAGCCAACATATCACGCCCCTGCAACCCCGGTTCTGGGTCCACGGCGCGACCAATCACCGGTTCAGCCACTTGACTGGGATAGAGGGTATAGCCCCAATTCCAAACCACCGGATACACCGTATTAAAATTAAGACGATGCAAGCGTTCAAACCCCTCCCGTAGATTCTGAGAGGAAAACAAGACCTCACTGTCCACATTCGTCAGCCAAACCCCCCGCAACTCGGGAACCTCAATCGGGGCCACAAACTGCGAGGGAATTAACCCCATAAATTCAGGCTGGTCCAACGCCAACACTTGACAAAGGCTGGCCACCACATCGGCCCGCGTCGCTAACCGATGAGGATACAGCCAATCAGACCCCGAGGGATTGACCACTAACCCTCGTTCCGCTGCCGCTGCGATCGCCTCTAACGCCCCATCATCCCCTACTAGAATCCCATCTCGATAATACTGGTTCAGGGTCTCCCGAGCCGGTCTAGCCGCCTGATAGCCCAACTCCTCCGTTAACATCTGCCAGAGTTGTCCCCGAGAGAGATATTGATCTGGGTTCACCGTCTCCACCTCAATCCCATTCCCCTCGTTTAAGTAGGGGAGACCTTCCTCAGCAGGCCTTCGGGGAAAACGAATTGGGTTAACCATCCCCGCCAACTCGCCGCGAGTCACCGGACGACTGAGTTCCCCAGGGGGGACTGAGAGGGTCGTCTGCTGCTGCAAAGTTTCTAAACAGGGAGTCACCCAGTTTTGACTGGCTTGGCCCATCGCTGGACTGGCTACAGTCAGGCTAACGAGTCCGACGAACCAAGGGGATAATTTGCCTAAGACCCGATGGCCCGGCCAGTAACAGGGAACAACAGCATCATTCATGGGCATTTATGGGCATTGACTGCGGCGATCGAGGAGTAAATACGTTGTCATTCTACCTTTTCCTTTGACATCAATCACCCCTCGACGTTCAAAATTAAAGCAATCTTTTAAACGTTCATAGGTGGCTTCAGTGACTTGAATCGTATTGGCAATACCATGAGACTCCATACGGCTGGCAGTATTGACCGTATCGCCCCAAAGATCATAAATAAACTTATTCGTGCCAATCACCCCCGCCACCACCGGACCCGTGTTTATGCCAATGCGAATACTAAAGGGTTCGTGGTCACCGCGATTAAACTGGGCCATACGGGTTTGCATATCCAACGCCATCTGGGCGATCGCCTCAGCATGATCCGGCCGAGGAATCGGTAAACCTCCCACCACCATATAGGCATCACCAATCGTTTTTATTTTTTCGAGTCCATTTTTCTCCGCCAACTTATCAAACCCCGAAAAAATCTCATTGAGTAATTCCACTAACTCCGTCGGAGAAATCCGGGACCATAACTTCGTAAACCCAACAATATCAGCAAACAACACACTAACATCATCAAAACTATCGGCGATTGTTCGCGGATTTTGCTTGAGTCGTTCCGCAATGGGTTTCGGTAAAATACTCAGCAACAGTTTCTCAGACTTAACTTGCTCAATCGTTAGTTTTTCGAGGTATGCCTTTTCTTGGTCTCTTAGGCGCTTTTTTTCCAGGCAAGCCCCCAATCTCGCTTTTAACAAAATTGGATTAAAGGGTTTTGGTAAATAGTCTTCAGCCCCCAATTCAATACATTTAACAACACTTTCAATGTCGTCAAGGGCTGAAATCACTAAAACCGGAATATCTCGAAGTTCAGGATTAGCTTTGATTTTTTCGAGGACTTGATAGCCGTTCATCCCCGGCATCATAATATCTAGTAAGACCAAATCAAACGGATGTTCCGCCATCAACTCCAGAGCGCGAAAGCCATCCTCTGCCACCATCGCCTCATAACCTTGGCGTTTTAACCGTCGTCTAAGTAAATCGCGGTTAGCCTCATTATCATCAACAACTAAGACTCTAGCAGTTTCCGGCGATGTCATGAACGAACTCCTCTAGTCAGCAAAAAATCGAGCCAAGAACTCAGTCAACCCCCCCGTCAAGCCGTCCATTAAGAACTCACTCAACCCCCCGTTCAGCACTCAGCCAACAATCGGAGACATGAGGCGATCGCGCACCGTGAGCCATTGTCCCAGTTTAGCCGATCCTGTGAGCCTCAATCCGATGATGCTGAGGACTTCAGGGCGATCGCCAAGCGATTAACCATCAAGGGTAACTCAACCAAAAAGGTCGAACCATGATTCAATTCACTCTCTACTGTAATCTCCCCACCCATCATCTGGCAGTAACGGCGACTAATCGTTAACCCCAATCCCGTCCCGCCATATTGGCGCGTCGTCGAGACATCCCCCTGAGTAAAGGGTTCAAACAACTGACGAACTTGCTCCTCACTCATCCCAATCCCCGTATCCACCACCCGAAAGCGCATCGTCTGAGCCTGTCGTGTCACCTCCAGGGTAATCTGTCCCGCCTCAGTGAACTTGGCCGCATTACTGAGTAAATTCAAGAGAACCTGTCGCACCTTCGTCAAATCCGCCTGCATTTGTCCCAACTCAGAATCCGCCTCAATCCTCAAGGTATTCTGATTCTTCGCCACCAACGGCTCCACCGTCACGCAGACTTCCTCAAGTAACATCGCCACATCAAAGGATTCGAGATATAGCTCCATTTTCCCCGCTTCAATCTTGGAGATATCGAGGATATCGTTAATCAACGCCAACAGATAATTCCCCGCCGTGCGAATCTTCTGCACATCTTCAACCGCCTCCTCATTCCCCTCCTCGGCGGCTTCCTCCTGCAAAATTTCGCTATAGCCAATAATGGCATTGAGAGGAGTCCGCAGTTCATGGCTCATATTCGCCAAAAAAGCACTTTTAGAGCGGTTCGCCGCTTCCGCCGCCTCTTTCGCTCGATACAGTTCTTCCTCAGCCTGTTTCGCCAGAGTAATATCTTTGACGGCCCCAAGTAAGCGTAACGGAGTCTTTCCCCCCGAGCCAGTCCCCGGCTCATCACCATCGGGACGAGCATAGTCTCGTAGCCAACGAATCTCGCCGCTGCGGGTGAAAATGCGATATTCCCGCATCCCGTCCCAATTCTGGCTGTTGTTGCTCGGAACCCGACGCGCTTGGGGTCGATCTTCGGGGTAAATGACCTCAGACCATCCTCCCAACTCTTGGATATCTTCGATGCTGTACCCCGTAATCTCCTCAAAGGCCTGGGTGGCCCATTGCACCACCAGGATCCCCTCGGTACTGACTTCAGCGGCGTAGATATAGTCTGACGCCAGTTCAGAAATGGCTCGATAACGAGCTTCGCTCTGTCGTAGAGCCACTTCAGCGGCTTTGCGTTCACTGATATCCCGCACCGCCGTCACCCGCACTTTATTACCGTAATAGGGGAGAGAGCGTCCTTGTATCTCTACCGAAAAGAGACTGCCATCTCGCCGCAGTCCCGTCAATTCCGAGGTTTTCTCCGACCCCGATCGCAGCGGCTCTCGGGCCGCGGCCCGACAGTCGGGAGCGAACAGTTGCAGCGGGTTCATGGCCAGCAGTTCAGTATCCGAATAGCCAAATAGGGTTCCCAGAGCCTGGTTCGTATCGAGAATGGCATCATCAGCATGAATGATAATGCCCTCAAAGGTGGCCTCGGAGAGCCAGCGGAACCGTTCTTCACTTTCCCAGCGAGCCACTTCAGCGGAGGTGCGATCGCCCGTTTGCAGAGCCAGGGCCACAAAGTCCCCAATCGAAGCCACAAACGTCCGTTCCTCCACCGTCCACCGTCGGGGACTATGGGCCTGTTCACAACAGACGACCCCAGCCATTTTGCGCCCTAAACGCACGGGAGCGCAGAGAACGGCGACAACTTGGTTAGGAGTGAAATAGGCCGCCGCCAGGGCTTGACTACGGGGGTCTGCGTTAACATCTGAGATGGCGAGACAGCGATCGCTCTCCAGGGCGCGAGTATAGTTGGGAACATCACGAATCGCCAAGGTTGTCCCTTTACGATGACTGTCCGTTTGACGACAATAGACTTCCAAACACACCAGGCGATCGCCATCAAACTGCCACAAACTCACCCGAGCCACATTGAGAATTTGGGCCGCCGTCTGAGCAATCCCTTTCAGGGTGGCCGAAATGCTACCGGTTTCAAACTGTTGATTACGGGCCAAATCCACCAAGGCCCGACTTTGGTTTTTCAAGGTTTGGCGTTGTTGCTGTTGTTCTAAATCCCGGCGAGCAATTTGTTGGCCAAAGCGACGGGCCACCAGTCCACTCAGGAGCGGTATCGTATCAACCAGCCATAAGACGGGGTTCTGAAGATGGCGTTGCAACAGCGAGAGTCCCTGGGAACTGGGATTGGCCCAGACATCCAAAAACCAGGCGATCGCCACAAACCCACAACCGGCAACAATCCCCAGTTGAGTCAGCCGCGTCAGGCGTTGAGAATTGGCATCATCAATCATTTTACAAATACAAACCTTGGCAGAAGAACAGCGGCTTACACAGGCTTACACAACAGAGCGAAGAGCGATCGACTTAAGATGACGGAGATGACAACAGGCTTTCAATTTTTGCCAGTAAACGGGGAAACTCCACCGGTTTCGTATCATAGTCATCACAGCCAGCGGCGAGACATTTTTCGCGATCGCCGGCGATCGCATGAGCCGTCAGAGCAATAATCGGAATCTGTTGAGTTTTCGCCGCCGCTTTGATCGTCCGAGTCGCCTCCCAACCGTCCATCACCGGTAACCCCATATCCATCAAAATCAGATCAGGGGTTTCACGGATAGACAGATCCACCCCCTCCGCGCCATCCGTCGCCACAACCACCTCATGGCCCTTGCGTCGGAGACGCCGCGACAGCATATCCCGATTCATTTCGTTATCTTCAACCAGTAAAATTTTAGCCATAGATTTTAGCCATCATCGGCAAGTCTCCAGCAGCGATCTCGTCCGTTGAGCCAACAACGACCCACCGCTTGGACGGATTTCAGTTGCACGGTTGTGGTTCTCTCAATACAGCTCATCCATTCTCCCATTTTCCCGAAGATTCTGTGGAGGACAAGTTGAGGCTAGCCAATAAGCGCTCTCGCACCTCATACAGAAGTTCCTCGCGGGTGGCGGTTCCTTTTTCCAGGATATGAACCACACAGCCGTCAAGTCGTTGGCGATCGCTGGCCGTCAACTCCATCGCCGTCACCACCACCACCGGAACCCCTCGCCATTGAGGATTTTCCCGGAATTTAGCCAAGAAGCCAAACCCGTCCATTTCCGGCATCATCAGATCCAACAGCACTAACTGGGGAACCTCAGCCGCCACCGCATCGAGGGCCGCGCGTCCATTGTTGGCTTCCACCACATTACAGCCAAATTTCTCTAACGTCCGCCGCATCATCTCCCGTGTCATATCATCGTCTTCGACCACCAAAATGCGATCGCGGCGGGGAGGATATTGGTTTCCTGACCGGCGTTGGTATTTTTCCAACAACCGCGTCAGTTGCTGGTTATCCACCGGTTTCACCAGATAGTCTGAGGCCCCCAGGGTAAACCCGATATTACGGTCATCGAGAATCGTGGCCACAATCGTCGGAACATCCACCAGAGTTGGATCGGCTTTGAGTTCCGAGAGAACATTCCAGCCACTCATCCCTTCCATGAGAATGTCGAGAATAATCGCATCGGGATGAAGTTGACGGGCCTTAGCCAGACCCTCTTCACCATTGTTGGCGCTCTCTACACAAAATCCGTCTTTTGTCAAGCGCCGGGAAATTAAATCTAACGTATCGGGATCATCATCAATCACCAAAATGACCCCAGTTGACCGGCCACTGGTCTCCCGTTTCTGGCCCTCTTCAATGGGATCATCGAGAATATCAATGGGTTCAGCGGGCAGATTCACAATAAAACTCGACCCGACATCCGGTTCACTGTTGGCCTGAAGATCCCCCCCCATCATCTGACAGAAATGGCGAGCAATCGCCAACCCCAACCCAGTTCCGCCATATTTCCGAGTCGTCGAGGCATCGGCTTGGCTAAAGGCCGTGAAAACATTGTCCAGTTGTTCGGCGGTCATGCCAATCCCCGTATCCCTGACCTCAAAGGCAATCCAGGGGCGATCGCCGATCTGTTCTCGTCGCACAGCAAAGGTGATTTCCCCCTCCTCAGTAAACTTAGCGGCGTTGCTGATGAGGTTAAACAACACTTGCCGCACTTTGGTTAAATCGGCGTACATATTGCCCAATTCCGCGTCCCCATTGAGAATCAAGCGATTATTTTTCTCCTCAATCAGTGGCGTGGCGGTGGCCTCAATCTCCAGCATTAGGGTATTTAAGTCAAAGGCCTCAATATAGAGATCCATGCGTCCTGCCTCGATTTTGGAGATATCGAGAATATCGTTAATCAGGGACAGCAGATGTTTCCCGGCGCCGCGAATTTTGCTTAAATCCGAGGCAATCTCCTCATAGCCGTCTTCTTGAGCCTCCTCACTGAGCATTTCGCTGTAGCCAATAATGGCATTGAGCGGGGTACGCAATTCATGGCTCATATTCGCCAAAAAGGTACTTTTGGAGCGATTGGCGGCTTCAGCGGCTTCCTTGGCTTCATAGAGTTCATCGCGGACGGTTTTGGTGTGGGTAATGTTGTCCGTCCACAGGAGAATCCCGCCAATCTCTCCCGTCTCAGTTTTCCAGGGCCGCATCTCCCAGCGATACCAATCTAAACTGCCGTCAGCATGACGGACCGGTTCATCATCGCCGGTTTCAATGTTGCCGGCCAAACAGGACTGTTGACGACGTTGCCAACGTTGCCTCGCCTCGGGATCTTGCTCGAATAAGGGGAAGGTTTCATAATGCGATCGCCCCTGAAGCGACTGTCGTTGCAGATGAAACTCGCTCAACCAACGACGACTGACACGCAGATAGCTCATTTGGCGATCGAACATGGCGATGGCCGTGGGAGCATCCTCAACAAACCGTTGTAATAGGGTCAATTCGTTAAGCGGGCCGGCATCGGGGAGAAGCGGCCGACAGGTAATCACGGAAATCTCCGCTCCGGTCAGCACCTCAACCTGACAGGGAAAGCGATGACCATCGGCGTGTTGTCCGAGGTTCGAGTCATCCGTCCTATCCCAGTTGGGGAATAATAGAGTCAGCGATCTCCCCTGTACCGCTTCCGTCGAATACCCAAACAGCATCTCGGCCTCGGCATTGAGAGCATCAATCTGTTCTGCGTCTCGGTAAAATGTCACAATGCTGTTCATGATCAGATGGGTTGAAAACAGGGAGGGTCACAGAGGCGGCCAAGTGGCGGCCAAGTGGCGGTAACAGATGAAGGGCAAATCGGCGTTTCTTAGCTTAGAGACCCGCGACGCGATCGCCTAAGATGGGAGACAAATCCGTGACAGTTCATCAACCTCACCACAGGCCAGGGGCAATCATCCGGGAACTCTTAGCATAAGTGCAACGTCTTCCCAGTAATAGGTAGATTCCTGATCGCCCCGATATACCCATGACACATTCTATTTCATTATCTTGGTCTGCGGTTGAGGCGACCATTCCCCAAACACCCGTGGTTCCTCCGGCTCAGCTTTCAAATTTAGACTTAGTTCGTCGTTGCCAGCTTGGCGCTCGCCCAGATCGGGCCGCTTTCGCTGAGTTATTGCGTCGCTATCAATCCTATGTTGATAAGGTTCTCTATCATCTTGCCCCCGATTGGCAAGATCGTTCTGATTTAGCGCAAGAGGTTTGGATTCGCGTTTATCGCAATGTCCGCCGACTCCAAGATCCCGTGAAGTTCAAAGGTTGGCTCAGTCGTATTACGACCAACCTGTTTTACGATGAACTGCGCAAACGCAAGCGGGTTCGTCCTCCCCTCTCTCTCGATGCCACCTTCAGAACCCATGATGGGGAACGAGAGTGGGAAATTGCCGCCGATGAACCCGGCCCTGATGATGCCCTGGCCACTGATGAGTTTTATAGTAAACTGCGGCTGGCGATCGCCGACCTCCCCGAAGCCTTCCGCACCACCATTGTCTTGCGAGAAATCGAAGGGATGGCCTATGAAGAGATTGCCGAAATTACAGGCGTCTCCCTCGGAACGGTCAAGTCCCGTATTGCTCGCGCTCGCCATCGTTTACAATCGGAATTAAAGAACTACATTGATAGTTAAGCCGAATCAGGAACTTTAGACCCAGGGTTATACGTCAAGCCAAGTATGAACCGTATTCATACTGTCTGTCCCAGGACTCTTAGGGCTTACATCATCCCTAAACCCTTATCAACTTTCCATTACAGGCACGAAACTGTCGTCCGTTAAACGTCAGTCAAACTTCAGTAGAACTACGGAAGTGGCGAATTGTACCCTAAAATACGTCGCTGTTACCTTTGAACAGCTAGGTGGTGAATTGCATCATGACCCTCAACCATTTCGACGACCAATTTGGAGGCTCCCCCGAAGCTCACGATGCTGAACGAACAGAAGATTTGTTTGTTTTGCTCAGTTGCTATCTCGATGGGGAAGTCACCCCAGAAGAACGGAAACAGGCAGAGCGTTTGCTAGCCTGTGACTCCGAAGCGCGGCAGATTTATCAACAGTTATCTTGTATCAGTTCTGGCGTGCAATTGATGCCTGTGGCTGACAATCCGGTGTCGGCGGAGGAAACCACCGCTAAAGTGTTTGCTCGGATGCGGCAACAGCGGCAACGACGACTGGCTTGGGGTGGAACGGCGATCGCCGCCTTGTTTGTGGCCGCCGTCTCAGGACTCTCAGCTCATGTCGGACCCAATAATCAACAATTTGCCCACACCCCGGCACCCGTCAGCGAGGACTTCGGAACCTTTGTTCCCCCAGAAACTGAACCTCGCTCTGAGCAGCCCTTAAATCGAGAGGATATCACCTCACGGGCTTTGTTTATCGAATAAGGCCAGGATAAGGCCAGGATTAACACCGGGATTAACGCCAGGATTAGACCGCCATGGCCCCGGTTCTCAGCGAATGGTGGTCTTAATCATCTCAATCACCGCAGACACCGCTTCGTAACCAAAGATAAAAATTGAGGTGGTTAGGACTAATCCCATCAGGCAGATGGTCAATCCTCCCAGGGTAACCACGCCGTCATCGCCAAACAACCCCAATCCGGTAACAAATACGCCAATCGCCGGCAGGGTATTGGTTAAGGGGATGGGTATCATCATCGACATTGCCATCAAACACAGGGCAATGCCAATCAGCACTCGTCCCCACAACTGAGTACAGATGAAACTCAGGCGGGGACGAGAGAGAACTTCAAGCCGTCGTAACCAGGGAAGTCCTTTCTGCAAGATTCCCCGAACCGTCTCTAGGGCAACATCTTTAGCCAGCCATCGTTTCGGTAAATAAGGACGTTTTCGTCCTAAAGCCAACTGAGCCGAAAGCCAAAAAATGACAATTCCAAAGGGAATTGAATAGCCTGGCGCGGGAATGGGTAACGCCGAAGGAATGGATAATAGTACTAACAAGAAGCCGAAGGCCCGTTCCCCGGCGATCGCCACCATATCGGTCAAACTGACGCGATCGCAGCGATCTTCGGCAAAAAAATAGCCCTCAAGCTCTGTCGATAGTTTCTTAGGCACAGGAGTAAGGGAACAGGGAACAGGGAACGGGGAACAGGGGAAGAGAAGGCAAGAGGCATAACCCACCCCTAACCCCTCCCAAGAGGGGAAAGCAAGAGGCAAGGGTGTTTCTGTAGGGGCGAAAAACTTTTCGCCCCCGTCTTACCGTTGCCTCACCAGCCGAGATGATCTTAACCCCTCCGAGGAGGGGAGGGCGATCGACCCGATCTAGGTTCCCGACTGCCAAGAGTTGATGTACTCATGTTGCTCAGGAGTGAGACGATCAAGGTCAATTCCCATCGCCACAAGTTTGAGACGGGCAATTTCCCGGTCGATCTCTTCAGGAATCGAATGGAGACCCGGTTCAAGTTTACCCTTGTTTTTCACCAGATACTCACAAGCTAGGGCCTGGTTGGCAAAACTCATGTCCATAACGGCGCTAGGATGCCCTTCAGCCGCTGCCAAATTGACCAAACGACCCTCACCTAAGACCACCACAGACTTACCGCTTTTGAGGCGATATTCCTCGGTAGACGGGCGGACGGCTTTCACGTCACTGGACATCGCTTTGAGGGATTTCAGGTCAATCTCGATATCAAAGTGACCGGAGTTGGCGACAATCGCCCCATCGCGCATCACCTCAAAATGCTCCCGACGAATAACGTGCTTGTTACCCGTCACCGTGATAAACAAATTACCCAGGGGAGCCGCTTGCGCCATCGGCATCACCCGGAAGCCATCCATCACAGCTTCAATGGCGCGAACGGGGTCGATTTCCGTAACAATGACGTTGGCCCCCATACCGCGTCCTCGCAGGGCGACGCCTTTACCACACCAGCCATAACCAGCCACCACCAGGGTTTTACCCGCCAGCAGCATATTGGTGGCTCGAATCACCCCATCGAGGGTTGATTGGCCGGTTCCATAGCGGTTGTCGAAGAAATGCTTCGTATCCGCATCATTGACGTTCATGGCAGGGAAGGTTAACACCCCGTCGTTGAACATCGCCCGCAGACGGACAATACCGGTAGTGGTTTCTTCGTTGGTGCCGATGAGTTCCGAGAGCTGCTCCTGACGCTCTTTGACCATTGTGGCCACCACATCGGAGCCATCATCGATAATGATGTTGGGATGATGATCGAGGGCGATTTGGACGTGACGCTCGTAGGTTTCGGCGTCTTCGCCTTTGATGGCATAGACGGGAATCCCATGATCGACTACGAGACTCGCGGCTACGTCATCTTGCGTCGAGAGGGGGTTGCTGGCGATGAGGAGGGCATCAGCACCACCAGCTTTGAGGGCGATCGCCAAATGAGCCGTTTCCGTCGTCACGTGGCAGCAGGCAACGAGTTTAATGCCCGCTAGGGGTTTTTCAGCCTCGAAGCGATCGCGAATTTGAGCCAAAACGGGCATTTCTCGCCCAGCCCAGTCAATCCGTTGCTTGCCGAGGGTGGCAAGAGACGGATCTTTGATTTCATGCTTGATTTGTACGGGTGTTGCGGTCATAAACTCTGTTGGCTGTGCTTATTTTTCGATTTTCACGGACTTGATTTTGTCGCCCTGACGGATGGCGTTGACAATGTCCATGTCTTGGGTTTGGCCGAAGACGGTATGAACTCCGTCGAGGTGGGGTTGCGGCTCGTGGCAGATGAAGAACTGACTACCGCCGGTGTCACGGCCGGCATGGGCCATGGACAGGGTTCCTGCGACGTGCTTGTTTTTGTTAATCTCGCACTTGATGGTGTAGCCGGGGCCGCCGGTTCCGGTTCCGTTGGGGCATCCCCCCTGAATCATGAAGTTGGGGATGACACGGTGGAAGTTGAGTCCGTCGTAAAACCCTTTTTCGGAGAGTTCGACGAAATTTTTAACCGTGTTGGGGGCATCTTCATCGAAAAAATCGATGTTGATGATGCCTTTATCGGTTTCTAGGATAGCTCGGGTCATAGAGATTTTGTATTCCGCGATGCAAACCCAACTATGTTAACGTAAGCTGGGTTTTGGGTCTTGGGAAAGTTCTTGGGAAAATAGACGTGGAACGGTATTTTGCAACGGTAGCACCAGGGTTAGAGGCGATCGCCGCTGAGGAACTGACTCAGTTGGGAGCTAAATCAGTACAGGCGAGCTTTTCAGGTGTCGCCTTTGCAGGCGATCGCGCCCTCCTCTATCGAGCCAACCTCTGGGGACGGACGCTGTTTCGCGTGTTAATGCCCCTGACTGAGTTCTCTTGTACGTCGGCGAAGGAGCTCTATCAGGAAGTGCGATCGCTCCCCTGGGAAAGGTATCTTACTCCCGAAGACACCCTAGCGGTCGACTGTACCGGCAAGAATCGCGCCCTCAATCATAGCCATTTCAGCGCCCTGCAAGTCAAAAATGCCATCGTGGATCAACAGCGACAACAGTTTGGCGCTCGTTCTAATGTCGATCTCGATGATCCCGATTTACGGCTGAATCTCCACATCCACCGCGATCGCGCCACCCTCAGTTTAGACAGTTCCGGCAGCAGTCTCCATCGTCGCGGCTACCGCGCCGCCGTAGGAACCGCCCCCCTCAAGGAAACGCTGGCCGCCGCTATCCTCAAGTTAGCCCGCTATTCCCCAGAACTCCCCTTTCTCGATCCTCTTTGCGGTTCAGGAACCCTAGCCCTCGAAGCGGCGTTACAGGCGGCCAATATCGCGCCGGGGCTATTTCGGGAACGCTTCGGCTTTGAGTGTTGGCCTGACTTCGATGCTGAACTCTGGCAATCTTTAAAAGATGAAGCCCAGTCCGCCCGTCGAGATACCTGTCCGGCCTATATTGGTGGCAGTGATGTGGATGATGAGGTTTTAGAACAGGCCCGCCAGAATGCCGCTGCTGCTGGGGTTCAGGATCTCATTGAGTTTCGCGGCCAGGATATCCGGGAGATTGAAGCCCCGAGCGATCGCGGTTTATTGATTTGTAATCCTCCCTACGGGGAACGCCTCGGAGATGTTCAAGAACTACGGAGTTTCTATCGTCTCCTTGGCGATATTTTTAAGCAACGCTTCAAAGGGTGGACGGCGTATGTCTTTACTGGAAATCGAGAACTTGCAAAAGAAGTAGGATTACGGCCCGCTCGTCGGATTCCTTTATCCAGCGGGGGTTTAGATTGTCGTTTGTTGGAGTTTGAGTTGTATTAGGGGAAGGCAAGAGGCAAGAGGCAAGAGGCAAAAGAAGGGAACGGGGAACAGGGAACGGGGGAGAATTCTATCCACTAGGGACTAATTCGCTGTTTTCCTGAATCGTTTTTTAGGGGAAGTTCGATCGCAAACGTGCTTCCTTCTCCTGGCGTTGAGTCACAGGTGAGGGTTCCTTGATGGCGTTCGACGATAATTTGATAGCTGATCGATAAACCCAGGCCCGTTCCTTTCCCGACTGGCTTGGTGGTGTAGAAGGGATCGAAAATGCGATCGCGGACCGCTTCGGGAATCCCACTGCCGTTATCACGAATTTTAATGACAATACTGCTATCACGAACAGCGGTTTCTAGGGTTAACACTCCCTGGGTTTGCCCCGAATCATTGATTGCATCGACGGCGTTGTTAATCAGGTTCATGAATACCTGATTTAAGGCGCCGGCGTAACAATTCACCTCGGGGAGTTCACCATAGTCACAGACTAACTCGATGTCAGGGCGAGTCTCATTACCCCGCAGACGACTGGCGAGAATCATCAGGGTACTGTCGAGACTCTCGTTGAGGTTAATGGTTTTTAATTCGGCTTCATCGAGACGGGAGAAGGTTCGCAGCGATCGCACGATTTTCTGAATCCGTAAGGCCCCAGTTTCGATGGAACTAAATAGATCGGGCATATCCTCGGTAAGATAGTCGAGATCAATCTCTTCGATGAAACTCTCGATTTCGGGATGGGGTTCGAGGCAATGCTGTTGATATAAGCCAATGAGTTCGAGTAAGTCTTGACTGTATTCTTTGGCATGAACGAGATTCCCAAAGATGAAACTCACAGGATTATTGATTTCATGGGCAACTCCCGCCACCAATTGCCCTAAACCGGACATTTTTTCGGCTTGAATCAGTTGAGTTTGGGTTTGTTGCAGTTGTTTTAGGGTATGTTCGAGTTCGGCGGTTTTGGCGATCGCCCGTTGTTCGGATTGTCGCGATTTTTGGTAGAGTACGGCTTGTTGAATGGCGATGGCTAGGCGATCGCCGACGGCTTGCAGCAGTTCGATATCGCGATCGCTCCAGGGTTTGGCGGCGATTTCGCGGCTACAGGCTAGGGTGCCGATGTTCCCGTCACCACTGTTGATGGGAAATAGCAGCAGGGATTGATACCCGAGTTGATTCACTTTTTGCCGCAATCGGCCATCTTCGATATCGCTGGCCTGATCGACTCGAATCGAATGGCGTTGCTGAAGCAGGTAATTCAAGAGTTCAAAGAAGCTCGAATGATAGTCGTTTAAACGACTGGGGAGATCCTCTCGTTTGGCTTCTGTGGCTAATTCTAAATCAGGGAGTTTAGAGTCTTCATTGTAAAGCAGTACGTAGCAGCGATCGATGTCTAAAATTTCGTAAATAGCCTGAACGGTGCTATCGAGTAAGGTTCTGAGATCCAGGGATTTACGAATTTGCTGAGAAATGTTATTGACAAGCTTCTCTTGTTGTGCTAAAGAACGATAACGAGTTTTGGAAGCTTTTAGGGCGAGTTCAACTTCTTTACGTTCAGTGATATCGGTTGCATTACCAACGATGCGATAAATCTGTCCTTGGGCATCAAATAAGGGAGTCAGATGGGCCTGAAAATAGAGGGTGCGATCGCCGTCGGGGAAGGTTTGCTGCACGGTGGTTATCTCTCCCGTGGTGAGACAGCACAGATAGCTATTGAGGAAATCTTGGCCAATTTTCGGGCCAAACACTTCTAGGGGGGTTTTACCACGAATTTCCTCGCGGCGAATTCCGGACACTTTTTCGGTACTGGCATTCCAATCAGAATAGCGCCATTCCCCATCTTCAGCTAAATCCAGGACAAACACCAAGTTCCCCTGACTATCATAAATACTGCGTAAAAACTCTTCTTGTTGGCGTAAACATTCTTGAATGGCCTGACTCTCTGTGATATCTCGGGCAATGGTGGAGAGATAGCCGTCATGGTTTTCCGTGCCCGGATGATGAAGGATAATTTGAGAGACGGGAAAGTAGCTTCCATCCGCGCGTTTGAGTTTAGCGGTTCCTTTCCAAATCCCATCTTGCAAGGCTTTAGGGATGGCTTGGGTTTCAAAAAAGTCCATCATCGTCTCGGGGATGAAGTCGCCGACATGATAGTGACTGGCGGGTTCGTCAGCATCTAGGCCAACAATATCTCGTCCCCCCTGATTGATATAGGTGACATTCCCGGTGAGATCGGCACTACTAATAAAATCCGGTGAGGCTTCGAGAATGGTAATCAGCCGTTCTCGTTCGGCTTCGATGCGTTTCTCTTCGGTAATATCGCGGGCGCTGGCGTACATTAACCCTTCTTCGGGGAAACTGACGGTTCGCCAAGCCAGCCAGCGATAGTCACCGTCGCGAGTTTGATAGCGGTTTTCAAACCAAAGGGTGTTGTCGCCGTTGCTGATTTTCTCAACTTCGGCTTGGGTGCGTTCGAGATCATCGGGATGGATAAAGGTTGAAAACGGTTGCGCTTTCAACTCCTCGATGGAAAAGCCTAGGGTTTTCTCCCAGGCGGGATTCAGACGTCTAAAGTAGCCGTCAAAGCTGACAATGCCGAATAAGTCTAAGGCACAGTCAAAGAAGCGATCGCGATCGACTTCGGCCTGTTTCTGTTGGCTGATGTCGATCATCATGCCATCCCAGACAATATCCCCATTGGCCCGCTGTTCGGGTTGGGCGGTGCCGGAAAACCACTTGAGAATCCCGGAACGGCTATAGTTACGCCATTGGTGTGTCCAGGTGGTTAGGGTTTTTGCTGATTCTGCGACACTGGCATTAAAGTGATCGATATCGTCGGGGTGAATCAAACTCCACGCTAAATCGGGTTCTCCGGCCAAGGCGCTGGCTTCTAATTCATAGAGATCTTGACAGCGGGGACTCATATAGGAAAAATACGACGATCCATCGGGGCGCAAGACATATTGATAGATGACACCGGGGATGTTGGTGGCCAGTTTCTCGAATTGCAGTTTTTGGTCGTAGAGTTCCCGTTGGCTGGTTAAATCCAGGGTTAGCCCTTGCAGTTGGGTTCCTGAGGTTCCGGGATATTGCCAAATACGGCTACGAACCCAACGAAGCCGGCCATCGGGGCGAATTAGGGCGTAGTCGAGGCTGAGATCGGCTTGGTTGGGATTGGTTTGATGCTGGCGCAGGTAGTGGTGAATCCGTTGGCAGACAAATTCTCGGTGTTCTGGGGCGATGGTATCCTGCCAGCGGGGTTGAGTGAGGACTGGGCTGGCTTGCGATCGCCCGTAGAGGGTTTCAGCGGCTGGGTTCAGGGACAAAAATTTACCGCTGGGCCAATCCACCAACCAACTCGCTTCACTCATGCGACTGAAGAGGGAGTCCATGATCACAGAACTGCTATGAGGATGGCTAGGAGAAGATGACGGTGAACCTTCGAGAGAGGAGGTTAAAAAGTAAGTCATAGGGGAAAATACAGCTTAGAGGTGGCCGGAATGGGAGGAAAGACACGGGCGGGGAGGTTGGCATTTTTGTCCTATCATGGGCGGATTAACTGGGTTCGGGATCGAATCAGTTGTTGGCCTCCAATTGACCCCATTCTTTCAAAACATTAGGGCTTGAGATTGAGTCAAAGTCGTTTTTTCCTGAACATGATAGGTTTACTGAGATCATTCGGTCTGAGGATGTACGATTACTCCCATATTCCTCCTATTGTGCGTAGATTTACACAGGTTTTTCGTTACGGCTTCCTTCCCCTGCGATCGTCAAATGCTTGCTGTTGCTTGATTTGGCAGAAAAACCATTCAAGAGATGGCGATCAGAAGCGACGGGTTAGAGATGGGGGCTGAGTTTGGCTCATCTATCCTATGGCCCTATGGCTTAAGCTATTTTGGCGGGCTGAACTTTGATTATTAAAATAATATTAACATTTCTTACAGAATTGTCATCGAGATTTTGGTCAGATTGGCTACAAACCGAAAAATCTGGCGATCGCCGAGGGGTGTCTTTAACAAAAAATGTTGGCAACTTCCCCTATCTTGAGATAGAGATAGATTGAGAAACTCTAATCTTGAGAACCAGAAGAGACTGGGCGAATTGGGGGAAATGGCGGTATTTTGCCGGTTGAGATGCTAACCGGGTAGATAAGCCGGCAAGACGATTTCCACGTCTGTCCCTTGATCGAGGCAACTGTCTAGGGCGAGATGGCCGCCATGACGTTGGACAATGGTTTGGGCGATCGCCAAACCCAACCCAGATCCCGAGAGATGCCCTAAGTCTTGGCGACGAGCGGGATCAACCCGGTAGAAGCGCTCAAACACATGGGGTAAGGCATCCGGGGGGATACCAATTCCCGTATCGCTAATGGTGACGACAACGGTTCCTGAGGCTTTCGCCGAGGCTGGCGGACGACTGGGGGGACAATAGTCTAGGGTGACCTGAACCTGGCCCCCCTCAGGGGTATATCGCAAGGCATTTCCCAACACATTGAGGAACAGGCGAAACAGTTGATCCCAATCCCCCAAAACGGCAAAGGGATCGTCATCGGATAACGACGTCTCGGCTTCAATGTCCAAAATCTGGAAGTGAAGCTGAATCCCTTTCGAGGTGGCGATCGCCGTTTGTTCTTCAACCACATCTAACAACAAGGCATCGACAGACAGCGGTTGCGGTTGCCAAGCCACCATGCCACTATCTTGACGGGTGAGAAACAATAAATCATCTACCAAACGGCCCAATCGTCGGGTGAGGCGTTCGATATTATCCAAGGTTGGCTTCCCGGAACCGGCGGCGATCTCAGGATCGGCTAGGGCCACTTGTACTTGGGTTTGAATACTGGCGATGGGGCTGCGTAACTCGTGGGAGGCATCGGCGGTAAACTGTTTGAGATATTGATACGACTCTCCCACAGGCTTCATGGCTAATCCTGACAGCCACCAGCCTGTGGCGGCGACTGAGGCAATCATGACGATAATGCCAAAGCTGAGATCGATGGCTAAATCGCGACTGGGGCGGGCAATTTCAAACCAGGGATGGCTGACTCGTAAATAACCGATGATTTGGCGATCGCGGCTGATGCGTTCGGCGATTTGTCGCAAAATGGGCTGACTCTCGGGGGAGTCTCCCTCCTGTAAATACACCGTTTGCGGGGCGCGCGTGGCGGTAATGGGAACGTTGAGGGGTTCGCTTAGGGTGGACCACAGCAGTTCCCCGGTGGGGCTAAACCATTCGATATCGATGCGATCTTCTTCGAGGCTATCGGCCTTGTCGCCAAAACTGGCTTCAAGGTTGAGACGCAGTTTGGGAAGGCCGTTGGCCTGGGGCTGTTCTTCGATGGCCAGCGATCGCTCGACCACTTCTAGGGAATGTTTCAGGGTATCGTCGACGCGATCGATCAGGGTACTACGCACATATAAGTAGACGGTGGTGGCAAATAGCAACAACAAGAGGGCGGTGATGCTGGTGTACCACAATACCAGTCGCCGGCGAGTGGCCTGAAACATGGGATCTCTATGGCTACGATTCGGGCTTGCCGAAATGATAACTACTATAGGCCCCGTTGGGATAGAGGAAGGTACAAACCACTGAAATGTCCGGGTTATAGCGAATAATCATGTCTTGCAGTTTGGTTTGTTTCCAATCCGACAGCATATCGTCGAGGCGACTCATGGGACGATATTTGAATTGCCAATCTTCTAAGGTGGGGCTGTTGTCGTCGAGTTGACGCAGGAGAACGACGGTTCCTTTTTCGCCGCTGTCTTGGTGCCCGCGATCGGCTACCTCGGCAATCTGAACGGCGTTGGCTTCAATGACGGCAATTTGTTCTTCGGGGGTTTCGAGGATGTTGGCCATGGTGGGGAATAGGGAACAGGGAATAGGGAATAGGGAATAGGGAACAGGGAATAGGGAATAGGGAACAGGGAA
>SIHH01000356.1 GCA_004299065.1 Phormidium sp. SL48-SHIP
ATGTCAAAGTTAGCGGATGCCGGAACACACCCTACCACGTTTGCCGTTTGCCTTTTGCCTTTTGCCTTTTGCCTTCTCTTCCCCTGTTCCCTGTTCCCTGTTCCCTGTTCCCTTCTTCTCAAACCATGACTCCTAACACTAATTATCTCGATAAATGCCTAAAAGAAAAAGCCGATAAAAATGAAAAAGACCGTCAAAGAATACTCAAAGATATTCAAGTATGGCTCGACAAATTTGGCTCAGAGTATGGAGTTCAGCAAGCCTATATTTTTGGTTCCCTGACCTATCCCAATCGATTTCATGAGGAATCGGATATCGATATCGCCGTGGAACAAGCTGATCCGGCGGGCTTCTTTTCTATGATTAGCTTTCTCATGACGGATTTCAACCGAGATGTGGATGTGATACCCTTAGATAAATGTCATTTTGCTGACAAAATTCGCAAAACTGGAGTGTTATGGACGAACAAAAACGACGTGTCTTGACCATTGACTTGAATGCCCAAATGAGCATTCTTGAAGACATTGATCAGAAATTAAAAATTCGAGCAAACTCAGTTGATCCTGATGACGAAATACGCTTAGAGAGTATCGCCTATCAAATTCACAATCTTTATGGCGCATCCGAAGAACTCTTACAGATTATTGCCAAATACTTTGAAAACAATATCGGTGATGGGAGTCAATGGCATCGTTTGCTTCTCAAACGGATGACCGTTGATGTTCCTGATATTCGTCCCGCATTCCTGGACTCAGAAGCCTTTTTCTTATTGAATTCATTACGAGGATTTCGACATTTCTTTCGCCATGGATATGGCACCACTCTGGACTATCAACAGTTGAAGCCAAATTTAGATAAGGCCCTAATACTCTTGCCCAAACTGCAAGAGTGTGTCGGGGAATTTCTCAGGCGGTTAGAGACTTGGAGTGAGGGCTAAACGGGCGGTTCCATAGGCGGCTTCCGTGTCTTGAGACGGAGTCACCGGAACACCGAGGCGGGCCTGTCGCAGTTGTTGCCAAGCGGCATTGTTGGCGCCACCGCCGGCGGTGTAAACTCGTTGCAGAGGCGTTGCACCGAGTTCTCCTAAACGCTGATAGCCCTGGGCTTCGATTCGGGCGATACTGTCGAGAAGTCCGTGGAGAAAGGCGACGGAATCCTCGGGTTTGGGGTCTAAGTTTGGGGGATAATTGGGGTCGTTGATGGGGAACCGTTCCCCCGGTTGCGTGAGAGGATAGTATTGCAGAGGACTGGGAGTTGTGGGGAGGCGATCGCTCAACTCTTGTAACTCCTGATTGCTGAAAAACTGCTGTAACACCGCCCCGCCGGTATTTGACGCACCCCCCGTTAACCATAACTCTCCTAAACGATGGCTATAAACCCCATAGCGGCTATCATCGACTCGCTGACGACTGAGGAGTTTTAAGACTAAGGTTGACCCGAGAGAGGTCACGGCATCTCCCGGCTGCTTGGCCCCACTGGCGAGAAACGCGGCTATGCTATCGGTGGTTCCGGCGTGAACCTGACAGTCGGGGGGAAGCCGAAACCGTTGTGAGATGGCTGATGTGATGGGTGCGATCGCCTCTCCTGGGGCCACCACCCGAGGAAGTCGGGGGCGATCTTGGGGAATCCAGTCGGGATAGACTAAAAATTCAGGATCATAGCCGAGTTTTAGGGTGTTGTGATAGTCACTAATCCCGAGTTGGCCATGGAGTCGGAAACTTAGCCAGTCGGCTTGATGGACAAAATAGCTGTTCGCTGTGGGGGAATGGGTTTGACGACTCCAGATGAGTTTACTAAAACTGGAGGTACTGCTGGCCGCCGGATGACGCGGGGGAACCCGCTGTTGCACCTCTGAGGCAACTGAGGCCACGGACATGGCCCGAGGGTCGTTGTAGAGTAGGATATCGGAGATGGGCTGTCCTCGCTGATCACAGAGAAATACCGTTCCCGACGTTCCATTGACGGCGATCGCCGCCATCTGTTGCCGAAATTCCTCAGGAATGCGATCTAAAACAGTAGACAAGGCCCGCCACCACGCCTCGGGGGTTTGACGTTGCAACGCCACTCGTTGCGTCCAAACCGGAGTTGCGGCGGTATCAATCAGGATCGCCCGTACCCCCGATGTGCCAAAATCAACGCCAAGTGCATATCCCATTCTGATGTTCCTCCCTCAATCAAGATGCTGTGGATTTGACGATCGCCATCTGTACCTATAACGGCGAAACTCGTTTACCGCGAGTTCTCAATCGCCTCTGTGACAGCCGCCAACACACTCCCGAGTCGATTTCCTGGGAACTCCTAATTATCGATAATTGCAGTACCGACGCCACAACGGAAGTGGCTAGAGGCTACTGCGATCGCCTTCCCTTGCGAATTGTCCCAGAAACCCAGCCAGGCCTTGCTTTTGCCCGCCAACGGGCGATCGAAGCCGCCCAAGGAGAACTCGTTGGCTTCCTCGATGACGACAATCTCCCCGATGACGATTGGATTTCTCAAGCCGTAGCCTTCGGCCAACAGCATCCCCAAATTGGGGCCTACGGAAGTCGCATTCTCCCCGACTATAGTATCGAACCCCCGCCCAACTTCGATCGCATCGCCCCGTTTCTAGCCATCACCGATCGCGGTTCCGAACCCCGACGCTACCCCCCCGAAAAGCGACTCCTCCCCCCAGGGGCGGGATTAGTCGTCCGTCGCCAAGCCTGGTTAACCTCCGTTCCCCAACGATTAACTCTGGTTGGGCGGACAACAGATCTGGCCCTCGCCTCAGAAGACTTAGAAGCGTTAGTTTACCTACAACGCCAGGGTTGGGACATCTGGTACGCCCCCCAGTTACGAGTTCATCACCTCATCCCCCCCTGGCGACTCCAAGCGGATTATCTCTATACCCTAATGCGGGGAATTGGACTGAGTCGCTACCGAACCCGGATGTTAAGTTTTTCGCCCCTACTGCGTCCCCTGGCCCTGCTGGCTTATAGTCTCAACGATACTCGTCGCATCTTGCGTCATCTGTTGCGGTACCGAACCCAGTTGCGAGAGGATATCGTCGCCCAAGCCGAACTTCGTTTCTATATCGCCTGTCTCACCAGTCCCCTCTTTTTCTGGAAACAGCCGCAATCCCCCAAAAACTCCCCCGACACCCAAAAAACATAACGGTAAATCTCCCCAAAATTTTACCAAACCCCATCCCCTGTTCCCTGTTCCCTGTTCCCTGTTCCCT
>SIHH01000357.1 GCA_004299065.1 Phormidium sp. SL48-SHIP
AAACTCAATTGAATACAACCATCATCCTCAACCTTGCGAGTGGGGATTTGGGGTTCAGGAATAGCCACACCGCGATCGCAGTGGCCCGGAATCCGTTGATCGATCGCCAGCCAATTGCGGAAAATCAGCAGACGGTCATCTTGGGGGACATCGAGACGGTAAATCCGTAACACCTTCTTGTTGCGACGCTGACAGCGTAAACAGGTTAAGCCATAGCCAATTTTGTCCAGGAACCGCCGTAGAATCACCATGGGGGTGGAGTTTTTGGCTAAACCGATGCCGGTCGTGGTTTTGATGTCTTGACGGTATTTAAGGGCAATTTCCGCCAGCTTCTGGAGATCGGGATCATTGTTCGAGAGTTCTCGTTCCGGGGTTTCTAGGAACTTGTGAATCCCTAAAAGGTGCATTGTGCCAATCGTTGCCCCGAGTTGCGATCGGTTGAAGTCCGGTTGAAAGACTTGTCCTTGGCCTTGTTCGATAAGCTGTTGGACGATACGACGATCGCGATCGCGCAAAAACGATCGCCCGACGGTGAGGAAATAATGGAGACGCAGTTTCTGATAAGCCCCATGATCATCCTGTTGCACAAGGGCCTCAGTGACCGGAACCTTGTAACGACGGTGAAGTTCATATTTGCGCAAGGCCCGGCGATCGCTGGACCGTTTCACCAACCGTTTTTTAGACGCCCGATACTCCTGTTCCGTCAACTCTGGGGCGTTGACGATCGCCGCACATTCTTGTTGATAATTTTGCTGTTGTACCTCAGCGATGCGATCGTGCAGAGTATCCGAGGCGGATTTAGGGGCTTTGCGCGATCGCGATCGCCGTTTTCCAGGCGTGACCGGACAAATCTGATGTCCTTCAGCGTCTAGGGCCGCCACAATGGTATTGCGATAGTTGGCCATGGCCGCATTCAAACGAACTCCCATCTTGGCCCAACAGCGAAGCGACTCGGCCTGAAATCCCACATCCAACTCATCGAGGGCTTCAAAATCCGCCTGTTGCAACAGACGGACATTGAGTTGCGTCAACCGTTTCCCGGAGGTTAACAGCCCCGAAATTGAGGTTGATCCGTTGCCAACCTTGTTAAAACCATAGGGGGCCGCCCAAAGATAGCGGGGGACAGCATCGCGGACACGGGCCATAGCTTGACGCACCGTGTTGGCAGATTGAACCCCCTGGGCGATGGCCCAAACGGAGGTAAACACCCCCACCTCGTCAATACTGACCCCAGTTTCAATGGCCGGGGAGGCTAAAACCAGATCATAGTCTTTGAGGCAATGATTGAGATGCCGGGTACAGTGATAGGCGGGATGTTTGGGATCAGCCACAGACTCGGCATCAATGCGCAGGATACGATGATCGGGGAATTTTTGGCTGAAATAGGCTTCAAGCGATCGCGTCCCCCAACGACTGGTGAGTTTTTGGGCTGAGAGACAGACAAAGGGTTTACCGCCATTCTCGATATAGGTTTCGAGGTCTTTAACGAAGCGTTTGGGGGTGCTATCGCTGTAGTGATGCACCTGCCAAGACTCCTCAGCCGTGGGTTTCCAGGGATTGGCAATCAGGAACGGTTCGGTTTCTACCCCGGCTAACGTCGAGAGATACTCTAACGCCATGTCACTGAGATCCGCATCAGCCACGATCACTTGTCCTTGGTTGCCCAGGGTATTTTCCATGAGGCGTTTGAGCGATCGCAACACCGCCACCCGCTGACTACGACAGGTATCGGAGTTTAACCCATGCCAGAGGACCTGTTCGACTTCATCGAGAATCACCAGGGCATTCTGCCAATAGTCGGGGTCAAACTGGGCCTGGGAGTCGGGATGGAGAGAGTCGATACAGAGTCCCATCCCCTCCTCAGGATGTCGCGGTTGGGCGAGTTGGCTGACGTAGGGCAGTTCAAAGCGTTGACAGAGGGCTTCGATGAGTTGAACCCGATGGCCAACCACCAATACCTTCTGTTGGCGGGCTTTGGCCTGTTGAACGAGGTGGTTGAGAAGTTCAGTTTTGCCGGTTCCTTTGGGGGAGTGAATGGCGACAAGAGGCTGATCCTCGGGGATGGCGATCGCCCCCAGGTAGCGTTGTTGAAGTTCAATGCTTGGGGTAACGGTGAGGGCGTTGAGGATTTGGGCTTTCCAGGTATTGAGGGGAAGGGAACCGTTAAACGCCTTAGTGAAGGCCTCCACGCCATGCTGGGCGATGAAATCGTCAACTCCTTTGCCCTGATCTGGGTTCCAGGTGACGATATGGACTGGACAACCGGCTTGATTGAGGAGATAGCCCGTTCGTTGCAGGGCAGTGTTGACGGCTTTAACGGTACTGGGTTTGCGATCGCGGTCAAAGACCAAATACATAGGGCGATCGCCTTGGCTGAGGCGTTGCAGTTGGGGAATCAGCCGCGATTTGCCTCGCCGTTGCCCCCATTGATCCCGTTCGACGCGATAGCCGCCATTAATACCGGGCAGGGCAATGGCGGCATAGCCGGCACTGAGGAGCGTTCCGGCTTTTTTCGCCCCCTCGGTGATGCAGAGGGGAATCTCTGGGTGATCGAGAATCCATTGCCAGAACCCAAAGTCGGATTTTGACTCATCGATGGCTTTGTGAGAGAGGGGAATCCCGGCGCGATCGGCGATCGCCTGCCACAGATGCAAGGGAACCCGCAGGGCAAACACCCCCGTACTGGTTTTGGGGGGATGTTCGTATTTGATGGGTTTGCTGGCTTTCTCGGGGGTACGGGCCGCCTGAGTGCGGGGTTGATCGGGTTTGAAACAGCCCCAGAGGTCATCGTCTCCCGTGAGGAGATTGATGCCCGAACACCACCAACCACCGGCTTCAATGTGGCGGTAGCGTTGCAACGTCGGGCTAGAGAGGCGACCGTCGTTGCGTCGTGGCACATCGTTGCCGTAAAACAGATAGTCGTAAGGGCGGGTTCCTTCTAAAGACAGCACGTTAAGACGGGTCAGCGCCTCATCCACCTGGCTGGCTGACCATTCGAGTAAGTGATTCACAGTTGTTGGGTTAAGTTCGAGCGTATGCGAGGAGTAGTGACTGTATCACACGCTATATGTAGCGTGTCAATGGGTTGAATTTTTTACAAAACTCTGTATTTGGGGAGAGGGAACAGGGAACAGGGAACAGGGAACAGGGAACAGGGAACAGGGAACAGGGAACAGGCAATCGGGTAGGGTGCGTCCCGGCTGCATTCAATTTTTG
>SIHH01000052.1 GCA_004299065.1 Phormidium sp. SL48-SHIP
CTAACGGCTGCAAACGAGTTGCTGGCTTTCTTGCTCTAATAGTTGTAAGAGCTTGTCGTCGCCGCGATCGCGCGCACTGGCCATCCGAGCCGAAAGACGCTTACAGAGGTTTTCTTGGTGAACTTGATTCAGTTGAGAAAACTCCAAGTTGTTCATCGATATCACTGGGGCCAACCGTTTGCGGCTGGGGCGTTCCACGGTTTCCACGCCACCGTTGGCCGTGGTGCGGTAGGGGACACCGCGATAACTGAGATCGGCGACGGGTTGCGTCATCGTCATGTGCCGAGGATAGCGCAGAGGATAGGACTGACCCCGATAGGTAGCGAGGATTTCGCTTTCAGTCATTTCCAGGGATGGGGGGGTGTGTTCGTAAGGAACACCGCGATAAGAGAGTTTCATAAATTCCTAAATTTCTAAATGTCCGTGACAACAACGAAAAAAAAATGATGCGGTCGAGATTCCGCTGCCGAAATCTGGACTAAGCCAGATCTTGAATTGAGCTTATATTCTGTATCTATTTTAACACTTTTCCAAAAAAGATGTCAAAGAACCCAGATATAACTGGAGCCAGCCCCGACCGGTCGAGAGCCAGTCTGGAGCGATCGCCCCAGGGGATCATCCTCGGGGATCACGGTTCAGGGTATGCTAGAAAGACCCTTGTCTAGCAGTAGCCAGGCGAAATAAGACACCCACAACAGCCCAACTCCTGATCAGACGAGGGTTTTGTCGCTGTCAACTGTCAACGGTCAACTGCCATCAATTGCCACCTTGCGACCTAAACAGCGCTCATGATGCGCGATTCCCAATCTCAGCCTCGACCCTCCCAAGCGAACCTGCGAGATCCCCGCTCACCCTGGCCCCGTCGCCCTGTGTCGCCGCGCCTAAAGACCCTGCGTCAACTGCGGCGACAGCAAAAACAGCGCGTCCGGCTGCTGTTAATTCCTCTGGCCGTGGGACTGTTTGCGGTGGCGATCGCCCTTCCGGTGCAATTTCTCAGACGCAACCCAAGCCTTGACACCCCCCCCAGTCGCGATCGCCTCTCCGAGTACCTCACCTCAGAACCCCAGCGAACCCGTCATCGAGATAACCCCTTCATCGAGAACAACCTCCGCGATCGCCCTCCCGAAGTGCGCGCCCTCCTCGACACCATCGCCTTCGCCGAAGGAACCCACGACGACCTAGGGTATCGCACCCTCTTTACCTTCGATACCTTTCGTAGCTACCGAGATCACCCCCGTCGCGTTCGCTGCGCCTCCCATCACGGCTATCGTCTCTGTTCCGACGCCGCCGGCCGCTATCAAATGATTAGCAGCACCTTTGACAGCGTCGCCAAACGCCTGCAACTCGATGACTTTTCCCCCAAATCCCAAGACTTAGCGGCTGTCGAGTTAATTCGTTGGCGAGGGGGACTCAGCAAAATCGAACGCGGTGACTTTGACGGAGCGATCGCCGCCATCCGACGAGAATGGGCCAGCCTCCCCGACTCAGGCTACGGACAACCCCAAAGCAGTCGAGAAGAACTCAGAACCATCTATCAACAACGGCTTAACTACTATCAAGACGCTCAAGACCGACCAAGCCGATAACCCCAAAAACTTGACAAAATCATAGATTTGTGGTATATGCGATGCGTTGCCCAACCCGTCGCAGTGAAGCGAGACTTAATGGTTCAACAGATCTTCCTTCTGCACCGTACTCGGCGCGCCCGAATAGACCACACCGCGCTGAATATCCAACGTCACGATCGCCCCTTCACGAATTAACTTCGTCGCGTTCTTCACCCCCAAAATTGCCGGTTTCCCTAACTGAGAACAAATAATCGCCGCGTGACTGGTTAAACTCTCCTCCTCCGTCACCACCCCAGACGCCTGCTTAATCATCTCAATAAAACTCGCATCCGTGTAAGTCGTCACCAAAATCTCCCCAGGATTAAAGTTTCCCACCATCGACGCCGTCGGCGCCACCCGCGCGGGGCCACTGACCACCGCCGACGACGTACCGACCCCAGTTCCATGACCTAACACCGACGTCACCACACCGACTTTGACCAAATCCGTCGATCCCGAGACCCCCTGAAGGGTTCCCGCCGTCATGACCACCAGATCCCCCTCATCCACCAAATGATTCTCTAAAGCCACACTAATGGCCGCATCAAAGGTTTGCGAGGTCGAAGGTAAACTGAGAATTAAGAGCGTTTTCACCCCCCAAACCAGTTGTAACTGACGCGCCACATTCACATGAGGCGTCACCGCCAAAATGGGCGCTTGGGGCCGGAACTTAGACACATTGCGAGCCGTTGAGCCACTTTTCGTCAACGTCATCACCGCTGAGGCTTCAAGTTGAGCCGCAATTTGGCCCACCGCTTGACTAATCGCATTGGGAATCGATCGCCCCGTATCATCAACCCCCGTCACATTCTGAACAATGCGATCGGCTTCAATGCGCGTCGCAATCTGAGCCATCATGGCCACAGCCTTCACCGGAAACTCACCCACCGCCGTCTCATTAGACAACATCACCGCATCGGTTCCATCGAGAATCGCATTGGCCACATCGGAAATTTCCGCCCGAGTCGGCCGGGGACTATAGACCATACTATCGAGCATCTGAGTCGCCGTAATCACAGGAATCCCCAGGCGATTGGCCGTAACAATCAGGCGTTTTTGCAAAATCGGGACCTCCTCAGCCGGAAGTTCAACCCCCAAGTCTCCCCGGGCCACCATCACCCCATCACTGAGAGAGAGAATTTCCTGCATCTGTTCGATCGCCTCATGTTTTTCGATTTTGACGATCACAGGAACCGACTTCCCAGCGCTAGCGATTAACTCCTTAATTTCCAGGACATCTTGAGGATTGCGGACAAAACTCAGGGCCACCCAATCCACGCCGCGATCTAAGCCAAACATCAAATCTTTGCGATCTTTGTCGGTGAGGGCTTTTACCGAGAGACAGACGCCGGGGAAATTCACCCCTTTGTTATTCGATAACTTCCCACCGACCACCGTTCGACAATAGAGTTCCCCAGCAGCGGGATCGACTTTCTCGACGCGCATTTCCACTCGTCCATCATCGAGGAGAATCGTTGCGCCTTCGGGAACCTCTCGGGCCAGGGGTTCGTAGGTAATCGAGGACATGGTTTGATTGCCCTCCATGATGTGACTGGTGAGGATGAAGGGATCACCGTCTTTGAGGACAATCGAGTCTTTCTCGAAACGCCCCAAGCGAATCTTAGGTCCTTGTAAGTCTTGCAGAATCCCCACCGGCTGATTCAGTTCAAAGGAGGTTTGACGAATCAGGCGGATGCTACGTTGATGGTCGTCATGGGTTCCGTGGGAAAAGTTGAGCCGTAGGGTGGTCGCCCCCGCCAAAATCAACTCCCGCAGCACTTCGGGTTTACTGGTGGCGGGTCCAATTGTGGCGACAATTTTGGTGCGGCGCAGGGGGGGACGTGGTTGCATGAACTCTCACTCTCAACAAATGTAGTGCTGATGACTCGGTCGTTGGCGGGTCGATCGCCAAGTCATATTGATGGGTAAATGGACTGTCAATGATAGCCTGTCAGGGGCTAATCAGCATAGTCTCTCACGATCTTGGTGCGAATCGATCGCCAGATTCAGAGGCCGCCATCGGCTTAGGACTTGGGATCACCGAGCGATGGGGCAGACTGGGATGGAGGAGACTGGGAGATGGATTTAGGAGAAATTCGCCAACGCAAGCCCAACACGGTTAGGGTCAACAGGAGTAGCAGCAGCGATCGCGCCCCATTTTCCCAACTCCGAGACAGTTCCCCGAAGTAGTGAGACCCTAGGGCCAGGGTATGAAGCACGGCTAACCCCAAGGCGGGGACGCTCAGCAAGTGAATTCGTCGCCAATGGCGGCCGAGGGCGGTTTGCAGTCGATTGGTGCTGGTGAGGGCGGCGGGGGTCATCAGCAGCAGGGCCACGATACCAGCCCAAAGTCCCCAACGGTGCTGAGGGATCATAAAGGCGATCGCGGTTAGGTTCCAGTCTAGGCTATGGTCGAGCATATGCCCTAAATGAGCCAAGCTGAGGACGAAAGCCGCCACGCCAATCAGACGACGATAGCGTAGGGGACCGTCCCAGATGCCACTCAGGGGACGAGCAGCCAGGGCTAACATCAGCAAGAGTAAGGCACTATGGCCCGTTAGATCCACCATGGCATCGGTTCGGAGTAGGGTGAGAATGCCGATGCTGAGAGTAACCCAACCCCCCAGGCGGAACAGTTGACTACGACGGTTAGCACTGAGTCGAGCGGCGGATAGTCCCACCCCGATCATCATCGGTGTGGTTCCCAAGCCAAAGGCCAGCATGGCCAACCCCCCGATAAGGGGATCTCCGGTTTCGGCGGCTTTGAGTTGCGCGGTGTAGAGAAAGCCACAGGGAATCAGTCCCCAACACATCCCCAGTAGTAGCGGTACGCCTCCATGATTTTGGAAGGAGAGATGATTCATCCAGCGACTGAGGCGATCGTGGATATTGCCCTGGAGGGGATGCAGCAGGGGAAGACGAGGTAAACTCTCGGGGTTGATTTGTCGTAATCCGAGGAAGATTAAGAGTAGGCCCGTGACGATGGCGATCGCCTGACGCATTCCACTCCCAACGCCGGCCAGTTGTCCGCCAGCCACCAGGGTTGAACTGACGGCCCCCAGCAATACTCCCACGCTGGCATAACTGAGGATTCGTCCTAGGTTGAGCCAGAGATGGAAACGCCAGGGTGCTGCGGTTTTCCCTTGTCCTAGGGAAAAGGCCACGGTCAAAGGACCACACATCCCGACGCAATGGCCAAAGCTACCTAAGAAGCCAAGCAGGGTCAGAGGGAGGAGTTCCAGAAGTTGGGCAAGGTCGGGATAGGGCATGAACAAGTATGACGGCGTGTCTTTTGGCTTTTAAGGAGAAATTTGCAATAATGACCTGGATTTAGGACGGTTTAGGTTGATCTAAGTTTACTCGTTTTTGGGGTCTCTGCATCGTTAATTGTTAGAATTTAAAGCTGAATTTCAGCACATTTTTTGATGGTTGTCTTTCTGTTTAAATAAATTAAATTAGGCTTTTTTTGCCTAATTTAATTTATTTATTTGGCAGAAGTCTTGTATTTTTCTATTCCCTCGTTTGTCCCTCGTGACTTGGCTCTAGCCAAGTCATGCCCCGAGGAGGCTCTGCCTCCCCAGGTACATCGGAGATAGAGTTATCGGGCAACCCAGGAGGGGAAGCCACCCCTAGCCTCTCCCTGGAGGGGATTTTTGCCCCTACGGTTATCGGTTTAATCGGCGCTAAATTTTCCAGATCGCCCTGAAACTTAAAGACCCGCAAAAAATTTGTTGTGATTTAGGAAAATTGATGATGATTGCATCTTGGGACATCTGCCAAAATTCAGGAGAAAACTGTCAGTTAGAAGTCGCTCATTTAATTAAAACTGATGGAAATGTTGGGGCAACTTTTCACCTCGAACCGAATCATAATCCTCGCTCCGGTGAACCGGCGCAAACTTGGTTCGCCTTGACCCAATCGGGAGGTGAGAGTGTGTCCTTAGATGAGTGTGATTGTCAACTTGAAGTCTTCCGAGGGGGCGATCGCAGTCAGGCGATCGCCACCCCAACCCTAACGGCGATTTCCGCAGAAGGGTATGAGGATATTCCGGGGGCTGAGGTGATATTTCCTGAAGCGGGGGTTTATGACTTAGTTTTAACGGGGTCTCCGCAAAATTCCGCTAATTTTGAGCCATTTAGTCTTAGTTATAACGTTACAGTGCGTCCAGGGAGAGCGACAGCGGAGGTTACTTCTGAGACGGAAACCCGAGAAACTGCAACCTCTGAAACGCAAGCCGTCGCTTCGGGGGAGGGCGTTGACGAGACAACGGGGTTAGTCTTTCTAGGAGTCTGGGGAGCGATCGCCGTGGCTGGAGTTGTCGTCTTGGGAGGATGGGCCTGGAAACGGTTGCGATCGCAGTAACCCCTTAACTGGCCGGCGTATGAGCCACTCCAGCGACATGGGGGCTAACGATAGGAACATTCAATTCAAACTCTTGGAGTTGAATGTCTGTGAACCCAGCTTGGGCGATCGCCTCCCCAGTCGTGCGATTGAGATGACAGCCATCAAACACCCGTTTCCAAACTGGATTTAAGCCATTTTGGAGTCGATGCGTCCAGGTATTCGCGTCAGCGGCGACATGTTCGAGAAAAACAAACTGTCCTTGGGGTTTGAGAATACGCTGGATTTCCTCGAACACGCGATCGGGATCGCTAACGGAACACAACACATGGGTACTCACCACCGCATCCACCGAGTGATCCGCCACCGCTATCGATTCGGCACCACAGGTTTCGATGCGTTCAACCTGAAGTCCCTGTTCTTCGGCTTCTTGCTCCAAATATTGCTGCATGAAAGGATTAGGTTCAACACCAATCCATTCAATATCCTGGGGATAGTAGCGAAAATTAGCCCCAGCTCCCGCCCCAATTTCAACGACTCGTCCTTGCAGTTGTCCCACTAATGTTTGTCGAAGTTGGGCTAAGTTCGCACAGCTCGGATGATGCTTTAATTCAATCGTTCGTTCATCAGCGTCGGTCATTTTCGACATTTGCCAAGCGAATAACCGTTGACCCACTTGAGAGAGAGGGGAGAGTTGCATAGAGGGGTATTTAACTCAATCGTTAGTATTTGTTCTAGTTTAAAACATTTTCTTGAAACGGGTCGAATTGGGGCTGAGATGTTCATCATCCCGCGTATTTTTGTCAATGGATCCGGTTGATGGATCCGTTGGATTCAAGGCCCCTAAATTAGACAACCCCATGAGACCCCGGCCGAGCAACTTAAAAAAACTTAACGATAAAACTTAGCCTAACACCTTGAAATTTTGGGGAAGCGATCGCACCATCGGTAGTGTCAGAGCCAGGGACGATAGCCGCCTTCAGTCCCCCTTCCTGAACGTTCATCCCTCGTCATGTCATTCGACCCTAGTCAGCACGAAGGACAGCCTCTGGTTCGACATCAAGAGTGCTGAAGCGGATTCCCCAACGGCTGTTCTTCAATCAAATCCCTATGATGATCTTAAAATCAATTTGGCGTTTTTGGACCAACCCGTGGCATCACCTCTGGCATCAACGCATCTTTTACGGGGCGATCGCCGCGATCACTGCCGTTCTCGTGTTTGGGATTCACTCATTTGTCCTGAGTCAACAACCGGTTCAAGTGAGCATTCTCATGCAGGCTCTCGAACGAGCGCAATGGGAACCCATCGTCGAACGCTTTGAAGCGGAAAATCCCGACATTGACCTAGAAATTGTCGAGGGTCCCAACGCCACCAACCTCGTCGAAGACCTCTATACCTCGGCTTTCTTGCTCGGTGACTCCATCTACGACCTCGTCTATATGGACATCGTCTGGACTCCCAAATTTGCCGCCGCCGGTTGGCTCGAACCCCTCGATGATCGCGTCAGCGACGAAGACCTCAGCGCCTTCCTAGAAGGCGATATTGAGGGAGGACGCTATAACGGCGAACTCTATCGGATGCCGTTCCGCTCAGATGCGGGAATGCTTTACTATCGCAAAGACTTACTCGAAGAGAACGGGTTTGACCCCCCAGAAACCACCCAAGAGTTAATCGAGATCTCCCAAACCCTGCAAGAACAGGGTGACGTGGAATGGGGCTATGTCTGGCAGGGACGACAATACGAAGGCTTAGCGGCTGTATTTGTCGAAGTCCTCGAAGGCCATGGCGGCTTCTGGGTGAATCCCGAAACTGAAGAGGTGGGGTTAGATGAGCCTGAGGCGATCGCGGCCGTGGAGTTTCTCACGGGCACCATTGACAAGGGAATTTCTCCGACGGGTGTCACCACCTACCAAGAAGAAGAGGCCCGACGCTTCTTCCAGAATGGTCGAACGGTGTTTATGCGCAATTGGCCTTATGTTTGGCCCCTCGCGAACGAAGACGACTCCGCCGTTCAGGGCAAGATTGCCATTAAACCGATGGTTCACGAGGCGGGATTCAGTGCCGGTGCTTGTCAAGGCGGTTGGGGATTGGCTCTCGTCAAAGATAGTCCCCACAAAGAAGAAGCCTGGCGGGTGATCGAATTTATGACCAGTGAATCGGTGCAGAAGCAGTTTATTCTCGACACCGCCTATGTCCCGAGTCGGCGATCGCTGTTTAATGATCCCGAGATTGTCGCCAAATATAGCCACTATCCCGACTTGTTAGAGGTGCAAGAACAATCCGTCTTGCGCCCCCCCATTGCTCAATATGCCCAAGCCTCAGACATTCTGCAACGGAACCTCAGTTCCGCCCTCACGGGTCGTCTGAGTCCCCAAGAAGCCATGGAACAGGCTGCTGACGAAACTCGCCGTCTCTTGGGCCGGGTCTAACCGGGATTAACCGGCTTTCAACCCGTTTCTTGTTCTTTACTCCCTTAAATCTATGGCAAAAAGTAATATGCGTACTCGCCAGCAACTCACCGGATGGGTGCTGGTGTTACCGGCTCTACTGGTTCTATTTCTCGTCTATGCCTACCCCATCGGACGGGCCTTTTGGCTGAGTTTGTTTACCCAGAACTTAGGGACAGAACTCGAAGCCGTTCCGGCTGGGTTCAGCAATTATGTTCGTATTTGGGGCGATGGCGCGTTTTGGAATAGCATCTGGAACACGACGGTATTTACGGTTGTGGCCTTAGCCCTTGAGTTAGTCTTGGGGATGGCGATCGCCTTGGTGCTTAACCGCAGCTTCCGAGGACGAGGCCTGGTGCGGACTATCGCTATTATTCCCTGGGCCTTACCGACGGCGATTATGGCCCTGGCCTGGACTTGGATTTTTAATGATCAATATGGGGTCGTCAATGATATCTTGATGCGTTTAGGATTCATTGACAGCGGCGTTAACTGGCTCGGAGATCCCACGCTAGCGATGGTATCGGTGATTACAGCCGATGTCTGGAAAACCACGTCTTTTGTCAGTATTCTGCTGTTGGCGGGGTTACAGTCGATTCCTGAAGATCTCTATGAGGCTCACGCCATTGAAGGAGCCAGCCCCTGGCAGAGTTTCCGACAAATTACGCTCCCGCTGGTGATGCCACAAATTTTGATTGCGGCTCTGTTTCGTTTTGCCCAATCTTTCGGGATTTTTGACTTAATTCAAGTCATGACTGAAGGGGGACCGGGTGGTGCAACGGAAATGGTGGCGTTGTATATCTATGCGAATGTCCGCCGCTATTTAGATTTTGGCTATGGTGCGGCGTTAGTGGTCATTACCTTTCTGATTTTAATTGTCGTGGTGGCGATCGCCTTCTATGCCCTTGAACGAGTCCGCAAGTCAGCCGGAGCCGAAATTTAAGGTTGGGCTCTTCCCCTGTTCCGGTGTTCCCTATTCCCTGTTCCCTTCTTTTTTGACCATGACAACCACAGAATCTCAACCTCAATCCCAAGGATTTGAATGGAGTACGCTGATCTTACCGATTTCAGTGTTGCTCGTTCTCGCCTTTAGCCTCGGTCCAATGATTTGGCAGTTCTTGACCTCGATTAAAACTAACGAGGCGATCGTGTCCATTCCCAATGTCTATTTACCGAGTCCCGATCAGCTCACGGGGAGTCATTATAGTGATTTGTTTGCACGTCGTCCCTTTCATCGCTATATCTTGAACAGTGCCTTTGTTGCCTTTGTTTCAACTTTACTCTGTCTCGGATTTGGCGCCCCGGCTGCCTACGCCCTCACTCGCTTAAAAATCCCCGGAGAGCGTATTATTCTCTCGTTGGTGCTAATTATTACCCTGTTTCCCTACATTCTGCTTTTTCTGGGTTTACTCGAACTGGTGCAGTTTTTTGGTTTGGGGAATAACTATTTGGCGTTGATTGTTCCTTACACCGCGATCAACTTACCGCTGACGATTTTGGTGATGCGGAGTTTCTTTCAACAGCTTCCCAAGGACTTAGAAGACTCGGCAAAAGTCGATGGTTATGGAACTGTGGGAATGCTTTTGAAAATTGTCTTACCGATGACGCTTCCGGCGATGGTGACAACGGGGATTTTGGCGTTTATTTTTGCCTGGAATGAGTTTATTTTTGCCTTGACGTTTATCACCCGAGATGTTATGAAAACGATTCCAGTGGCAGCGGCCCAATTGGGAGGCGCTTCGATTTTTGAAGTCCCTTATGGAACCACCGCAGCGGCCACCGTCTTAGGAACCGCACCGTTGGTCTTGTTAGTGTTGTTCTTCCAACGTAAAATCGTCCAAGGGTTAACATCAGGAGCCGTTAAAGGGTGAGCGAATCGGTGGCGATCGCCTTGGGGAGTAATTTAGGTGACTCCCGAGGTATTTTAGAGGGGGCGATTGAACAGTTGCGATCGCCCCTGTGGGAGTTACAGCCGTCTCATTGGTATCGCACCCGTGCCGTTGGCCCCCCGCAACCGGACTATCTCAATGGTTGTGTCATCGGTAAAACCGCCTTAGAGCCTCTGGAACTGCTCCAGAGGCTTTTCGACATAGAAAATCAATTTGGACGGGTGCGACGAGAGCGCTGGGGGGCGAGGACGTTGGATTTAGACCTACTCCTCTATGGCGATCGCATCCTCGATTCTCCTCAGTTACAGGTTCCCCATCCCCGTCTGAGGGAGCGTCCCTTCGTCTTGGTTCCCCTGGCCGAAATTGCCCCGGATTGGCCCGATCCCGTATCGGGTTATTCTATCAAGGAGTTACAAGAGGCGTTAAACTGTTCTGATGTGACTCGAATCTCTTAAGTTGCGTTTATCTCACGGTCATCTCCTATGTCTTTTGGTCAAGAATCCCCCGAAATACTGAAAAAACGCCTCTTCTTTGGGGGTCGTAAGTTTGACTTTGAAGTTAACCGGTTGCGCCTTCCCAATGGGGCTGAAGGGGACTGGGAATGTATTCGTCATCCGGGGGGAGCCTTGGCGGTTCCGGTGACGCCAGAGGGGGAACTGGTGTTAGTGAAGCAATACCGGTTTGCGGTGCAAGCTCGTATTTTGGAGTTTCCCGCCGGAACCGTCGAAGTGAATGAAGATCCCGCTGAGACGATTCGGCGCGAGATTGAGGAAGAAACCGGCTATCGAGCTAATCAATGGCGCAAGTTGGGAGAATTTATCCTCGCGCCGGGATATTCTGATGAGATTATTTATGCTTATCTGGCTCAAGGACTTGAGATATTAGAGCGTCCTCCGGCTCAGGATGAGGACGAGGATATTGAAGTAATTTTAATGCGTCCCGAGGCGTTGGAAGACGCGATTTTAGCGGGTGAACCGGTGGACTCGAAATCGATGTCTAGTTTCCTCCTCGCCAAGCCATTTTTATAGAATTGGGCGGCTTGCGATCGCCCGATCATGGTTCTAACTCTCTTAACTCTTCACAGGTTTTAATAACAAACTATGACTGACTTAGTTTTATTTTGGCATCGTCGAGATTTACGGATTAGCGATAATGTCGGATTAGCGGCAGCTCGGAACCATAGTGCAAAACTCATTTCTCTGTTTTGTTTTGATCCCAATATTTTAGGGCGGGATGATATTGCGCCAGCTCGTGTTGCTTATTTATTAGGGTGTTTACGTAACTTAGAGCAGCACTATCGTCAGATTGGCGGGTGCTTAGTATTTGTTCAGGGAACCCCGGAGATGATTATAGGTAAGTTTGCCCAAGAACTCGGGGCAAGCGCCGTTTATTGGAATCAAGACGTTGAACCCTATGCACGGGAGCGCGATCGCCGGATTAAAGAACAATTAACGGAGCAAAAGATTGAGGTTTATGACCTTTGGGATCAACTCTTACATTCACCGGGAGAGGTTTTAACGGGAACCAGTAATAACTGTAAACCCTATACCGTCTATACTCCCTATTGGAAGAATTGGAGCCGTCAGCCGAAAGCTCAACCCGTCGCTACTCCAGAGCGATTAGAGGAGTTAACCGCAGCTGAGGAACGGACTTTGGAAGGTTTGGGGGCGATCGCCTTACCCACTTTATCAGATTTAGGAGTGTCCTGGGACGGTCCGTTTATTTTAGAACCCGGTGAAGAAGCCGCTAAAATACAACTCGAGGCATTTTGTCAGCAAGGCATTTATAGTTATGACGAACAGCGAAACTTTCCCTTTAATGACGGAACCTCTCGCCTCAGTCCGGCGTTGAAATTTGGTGCGATCGGTATTCGGGAGGTCTGGGCTGCAACTGAAACTGTAATGGAAACAACGCGCAGCGATGAGAGTCGAAATCACATCTTTTCTTGGCAACAGGAATTAGCCTGGCGCGAGTTTTATCAAACGGTGATGTACTTTTTCCCTGAACTGGCTGCGGGTCCTTATCGCCAACCCTGGGATCGCTTTCCCTGGGAAAATAACGAAAGTAAATTTGAGGCCTGGTGTCAGGGGAAAACTGGTTTCCCCATTGTTGATGCTGCCATGCGACAACTCAATGAGACGGGATGGATGCACAACCGCTGTCGCATGATTGTCGCCAGTTTCTTGACCAAAGATTTAATGATTAACTGGCAATGGGGAGAGAAGTATTTTATGCAAAAGCTCATTGATGGGGATCTGTCGGCCAATAATGGCGGCTGGCAATGGAGTGCTTCAAGTGGTATGGACCCCAAGCCATTACGCATTTTTAATCCGGCCAGCCAAGCCAAAAAATATGATTCTGAGGCTGAGTATATTCGACGCTGGTTGCCCGAAATTCGCAGTTTGGAGACGAAAGATTTAGTCACGGGAGACATTTCACCGTTAGATTGTGAAGCGTGTGGTTATCCTCAGGCGATCGTCAATCACAATGAACAGCAACGGCTGTTTAAACAGATTTATAAAGATTTGAAGGGTTAAGTGATGTTTGAGACAACCTAACCAATCCGATTAATCCAGCTTTGGATAGCATTGGTCAAATTGGCCTGTTGGGGGGGGAAACCTTGCAGGGGAGGATCAAGAGGACTATCGGTAATCCAACTGATTTGGAAGCGATCGCTGATTTGTCGACAGAACTGGACTAATTCCGGATAGGGGTCACAGTGGTCTAAAATCAAGGCCAGATGGTTTTTCTGGAGTTGGGCTTTCAGGGTAGGGACGAATCGTTTAAGCTGACTAACGTGAGTTCGGGCTAAGCCGAACTCACGTTCACGTATTAAGCTTATTAGCTTTTAACGAATTAGACTCAGGGCAAATTTATTTTTATAGAGCTTTTTGCATTGACAGGGCTTACTATAGCAGTCCTAAATCAGTTTTTTCTTGGTATTTCATTAAATCTCTCAATTCCAGTCGGACTTTTTCCTGATTGAGTCCATTTATTTTTGCAATATCAAAATAAATGTATCATTCTTTTTTGAATAGCAGATAGCATCACATAAAATCTGGATAATACACTCTTCGATATAGACATTAAAATTACAAAATTACAAAATTCCATTTCAAGTCGTCATTTTACAATCTCAATCTCTATATCAATTTCATCTATTTTTATTAACAATTCATACGATTTGACGATTGCAGAAAATAGATCTGTTTCTTTTAGTGCAGAGTATGCTAGTAACTTTAAATCACCTGTTACAGGTTCCTTTAAATTGGGTCTTCTGGGTTCAAGGTGATCAGAGGAAATTATGGCGGATTATATCCCTTACTGTCGGGGCGAAAAATCTCCTCCTGGGAGGGGTTAGGGGTGGGTTCCCCGACAATTTTGTATCGAATGCAACCCATTCCACCCTATATCCTGAAGACCCTTTAAATTCCAATTATCATCAAATATCCCAAACGCAAATCCACTAAGTATTGCTACGATTTGGCTGGTACGTTAGAACTTTATTTCTCTCATGTTAGCCTGACCCTGGGACGCGATGTGCGCCCCGGGGTCAGGCTAACATATTTGGGTTCTCGGGGGGGCGATCGCCCCCCATCACACATTCCCTGAGTCGTCAGGAACTTCTAGCACTTGTCGGAGATACGTTAGCTACAGTAGCTCTAGTTGGACTGAGAGCCGTGACAGGCCTGTTGTAACACCTCCTCCATCCAAGCATTAATGCTCTTTCCCGCTTTTTGAGAAGCTATAAAAATCTGACGATGAGTGTCGGGATTGGTGCGAAACATCAACTTTCCAGAAAATGGCTTATCAGGATTTTCTCCTAATTCCTGACAATACTCTAAATAATCATCGATCGCCCCCCGAAAATCTTGCTCTAGCTCCTCATAACTAGAACCATGATAGGCAATCACATCCTTAATATCTAAAACAGAACCGTGAAACATACGGCTGTCAGTATCGACCTCAATTTTGCCGGTATAGCCTTTATAGGTCAACATGATTTCGAGATCTCCTTCTTGTTGTTGCCGAGGTACAGATGTACCTCGACATCTGCGTCTAACTTAGGTTTCCAGGTTTAAGGCTTAACGCCGACTTGAATTAAAAACTGTCGTAAGCTTTTAATCGCATAACGTGGAAGATACGGTGGGTTATGCGGTTTATGCAGCCCCCCAACAAACTTGACATCGCCAATCTTCAACCTGATGCGTGATCCACTGCTTTCAGAAATATCAGCTCCTAACGCTTTTAACAGACTCTCCAACTCTTTCCAAGTGAGATCGGTAGGAATTGAAGATGCAAAAATCGCTCCCAGCGTTTTCCGCTGTTTGCTGTTTAAGCTGTGGCTCATGCAAGACCTTGATGTTTAACGCTGCCTCATGGTATCATACTATGATATCAGATGTCCACAAAATTTAACCCAGTGCAGACAAAAAACCCGGCCTCTTCACGAAACCGGGTCTCTGACTCTCTTAGAGAATCACGCTCCCTACACCGTCGCCAACTCCGCCGGGAGGCGTTTGAAGGCCAGGCGCTCATTTTCCACATCCACAAACACCGTATCGCCGTCGTTGAACTCTCCGCGTAGAATCCCCTTGGCGATTTGGGTTTCGAGTTCCCGCTGAATCGCCCGTTTGAGGGGACGAGCGCCATAGACGGGATCGTATCCTACTTCCGCCAACAAGTCGATCGCCCCTTCCGAGAGTTTCAAAGCCATTTTCTTGTCCGCCAGTCGTTCTTCTAGGCGCACAATCTGTAACTTGACAATCTCCCGTAACTGGGACTTCTCTAACGCATGGAAGATAATCGTGTCGTCAATGCGGTTGAGGAACTCAGGGCGGAAATTGGCCCGCAGGGCTTCTAAAACCCGCGATCGCATCTCATCATAATCCGCATCATCCCCAGACACATCTAAAATGAACTGAGAGCCAATGTTACTGGTCATAATAATGATGGAATTTTTAAAGTCCACCGTTCGCCCTTGCGCGTCCGTGACTCGTCCATCATCTAACACCTGTAACAAGACATTAAAGACATCTGGATGAGCTTTTTCCACCTCATCAAAGAGAATCACCGCATAGGGACGACGACGCAGGGCCTCGGTCAATTGTCCCCCTTCGTCATAGCCCACATATCCCGGAGGCGCACCAATCAAGCGCGACACATTGTGTTTCTCCATGTACTCAGACATATCAATGCGAACGATCGCATCTTCCGTGTCAAACAGATAAGCCGCCAAAGCTTTCCCTAACTCGGTTTTCCCAACCCCCGTTGGACCGAGGAAGAGGAAACTGGCCACCGGACGATTCGGGTCAGCTAATCCCGCCCGCGAGCGTTGAATCGAGTCCGCCACAGCGGTCACAGCCTCTTCTTGGCCGACCACCCGCTGATGTAACTCCTCTTCGAGATGCAGGAGTTTCTCTTTCTCAGACTCAACCAACTTACTCAGCGGAATCCCGGTCCATTTCGAGATAATCTCGGCAATATCGGCTTCCGTGACTTCCTCCCGCAACAGGGCTTCACCACTGTTTTGAGCGTTAGCAAAACGGGCCTCCGTTTCATCGAGTTGCTTCTGAACTTCAGGATATTTACTATACTTCAGTTCAGCCGCTCGGTTGAGGTCATAATTGCGCTCAGCTTCTTCGATTTCCACATGGAGGCGATCGAGTTCTTCTTTGAGACCTTTACGTTCTTCTAGGAGTTCTTTCTCCGCCTTCCATTGAGCATTGAGATGAGACTGTTGTTCCTTACAGTCTGCCAGTTCCCTCTCAATCCGTTGCAGTCGCTCCTTAGACGCCTCATCACTCTCTTTTTGTAGGGAGAGTTTCTCCATTTCTAACTGCAAAATACGGCGATCAATTTCGTCAAGTTCCTCGGGTTTCGAGGTACTCTCCATTTTCAATTTCGCCGCCGCTTCATCGATGAGGTCGATCGCCTTATCCGGGAGGAAGCGATCGCTAATATAACGAGTCGAGAGCGTCGCCGCCGCCACCAGAGCGCTATCGGCGATTTTAACGTTATGGTGGGTTTCGTAGCGGTCTTTCAAACCCCGCAGAATCGAGATACTATCAACGACACTGGGCTGATCCACATAGACCTGTTGGAAACGCCGTTCTAGGGCTGCATCCTTCTCGATATACTTGCGGTATTCATCGAGGGTTGTCGCCCCGATACAGCGCAATTCTCCCCGGGCCAGCATGGGTTTGAGCAGGTTTCCCGCATCCATGGCCCCCTGAGTCGCCCCCGCACCGACAACGGTATGGATTTCGTCGATAAAGAGGACAATTTGTCCCTCAGAGTCGGTGACTTCCTTGAGAACCGCTTTCAGGCGTTCCTCAAACTCACCGCGATACTTGGCCCCGGCGATGAGGGACCCCATATCTAGGGCGATGAGTTTGCGATCGCGCAGGGATTCAGGAACATCTCCTTTGACGATACGCTGGGCCAGTCCTTCGGCGATGGCCGTTTTCCCGACCCCCGGTTCCCCAATTAGCACTGGGTTATTTTTGGTGCGTCGCGAGAGAATCTGCACCGTGCGGCGGATTTCGTCGTCTCGTCCAATGACCGGGTCGAGTTTCCCCGTGCGGGCGGCTTCTGTCAAATCCCGTCCGTATTTCTCTAAAGCGTCGTATTTTCCTTCTGGGTTTTGGTCTGTCACTTTTTGGGTTCCGCGTATTTGTTGGATGGTCTCTTTCAGTTTCGTCTCATTGAGATTAAAGCTTTGGAAGGTGGGTTTTCCAAAACGTTTATCTTTGAGATAGGCCAGGACGAGATGTTCAATGGAGATATACTCATCACCATAGTCTTTACGATAGCCGTCAGCATGGTCGAGGAGTTGGTCGAGGCTCTGTCCGAGATAGACAGAACTTCCATCACCACTGACTTTGGGCTGTTTTTCAATAAATTGGCGAGTGGCGTCGGCTAGGTTCACCACGGAGACCCCGGCCCGTTTAAAGATACTATTGGCCAGTCCTTGACCTTCGAGCAAGGACTGCATCAGATGTTCGCTTTCAATCTGTTGGTTTTTCGCTTGTTTGGCGATATCTGGGGTGCGGGCGATCGCCTCCCAAGCTTTTTCAGTAAATTGGTTCGGATTAGTCGGTTGCATCGGCTCCCTCCGGTCATGTCACGCATATCCTCATTGTAAAGATGAAGATGCGATCGCCGGGATCGGCGATCGCACCATCAGCAGTCTAAGTTCCCGCCTACGGTAATCTCAACCGCAACCAATCGGGAATTAGGGTTGACACAAAATAAATTGTATGCTAACAGGCTCTTTGAATTTACAGAGCCGAACGACCCGAAAGTCCCAGACGTTGGCGACTGGTATTACCCGGAACAGCGCCATCGCCTCCTGGATTCACCGGCGTACCGGGAGGATCGGGGTTAGGATCGCCATTGGGGTCAGGGTCAGGATCACGATCAGGTTGATCCGGTTCAGGATCGCCACAACTGCCAGCGGTGCCAAGATTCCTCAACTTGCAAATGGCATAGGCGAAACCATCTTGAACATTCTCGAAATGCTCACCCAACCATTCTCCTTGCGCCTCACGATCCTGTTCAGCAACCGTATCGAGACCCTCCTCATAATGGTCATAATCCACAACTCCCTCAGCATCCTCTCGGTTGACATTACCCTCTAAGCGGTCTTGAGTATCCTGTACCGTTTCCGCCGTATCTTGAGCCTGTTCATAGCGTTCCTGAGCCTCTTGCCAATCCACATTCCCACCTCTTTGGGCCAAAGTGGTTTTAAGGCTGGCCACCCCCCGGATGGCCTCTTGGGAGAAGTCCGCCTCTCCCGTGGTTGGCATTCCAACAAACGTCCAGCCGCGATCGCGAACCTCTACCGTCTTCCCAGGACGGATTAAGCGCACCGAACTAAACTGATAGATTTGCAGATCCGGTTCTCCCGGAACTGGGATGGCGCCAATCTCATCGTCGTAATCGGTTTCAATGCGATAACCATTGTCATAGTCTAAGGCTGTAATCCGGTTGAGATCATCGCGAACCACCGTCACCGGCCGAGGAACCAACACCTCCATGCGAGTACGCCGATATCCCGAGGGGAAATAACGGACAAAATAGCCATCAGGATGCAGAGACCAACGTTGCTGAGGAATCGTTCGGCTTCCTTCCCCTCGGGGAGCGTCTCCCGTCAAGATGGCGATGTCTTCCAAGTCTTCATAAGCGGCATCCGCCTGACTGAGAGCCGATCGCAGTTCCGCCTCCGCCTCTAACACCTGTCGCACGGGGTCCGGGAGATTGGCAAAAATCTCCCGTCTGGCGGCTTCAGGAATCAAATCGAGAGCATTTCCATTGAGTTCTCGGATGTCCTCATCGGTTAGCAACGTCTGGGCCACATCTTGCAACTCCTGACTCATATCCCGAATCGAGGTTTGAGCAATAATCCCCCAGAGCAACTTTTGAATCGAACGCTGTTCGATATCGGGATGGTTAGCGGCTTCCCGGAGAATCTTGCGAACACTATCGGCTTGGGGGCCTTCGAGTGGAGCATATCCGTACCCGTCTCCCCCGCCAGGGCCGTGAGTTCCGGCTCGTAGACAGTAGCTTTCGAGGGTAATCTCGTACAATCCAGGGGTCGCTAGATAGCCACCGTCGTCCGTTTGCGGAAATTGAGTCAGGGATTGGGGTTCCCCGAAATCTCGGTCATCGAGGAGGGGAACTTCGCGAACGACATCATCGAGGCTGGTGGTGAGGGGAGGGTCGCCTTCGAGGATATCTGAGATATCAATATCGGGAATGGGGAGGTCATCGGGACTGGGTAGGTCATCAAACAGGGCCAGGTGTGAGTCCTGAGTGACCCTCTGGGTGGGTTGAGTGGCTGTTGCTGGGCGATCGCCTTGATGTCCAATTCCGGCCACTCCTGTCAGCAGCAGAGTTAACCCGAACAGAATCAAGGGGGTTCGCAAGGAACGCATAGAACTTTCTCCGAATCGTTGGCTGCTATCTTGGCGCAGGAGGTCGGAGATTGCCCTCTACCTGTGGTTAGAAG
>SIHH01000358.1 GCA_004299065.1 Phormidium sp. SL48-SHIP
TGACTCTTATGAATAAACTCCCGAGCCAATGCAGACAACGCCGTTTCCCCCTCCGAGGACTCCTGAAACTCCTTCGCATCCCGTAACGGACGACCTTGTAGCAAATATCCCTTCGACTGACCCGATTCCTGCCAATCCTGCGCCAATTCCTCAATCTTGCGTTTCTTGCGTAACGCCTCCCGAGATTCCTTAATCCAATCCTGTAACTGGTTCCAATGACGAATCAACGCCTCATGAGTGACTTCGAGAGTTTCCTGGTGTTGCTGATTCAGGGAAACCGAGATAAACCGCACCCCAGGCGCGGCAAACTGCTCGATAATGATCTCCAGATGATCATCTTCGCTAGAACAGGCGATTAACTCCGACACCAAGACTCGCCGGCGGGTATCCTCGCTTCCCTCCCCCAAGCGGACTAGGCCCAAAAACATCCGACGGGCCAGAGCGCGATCGCCCTCATCGAGTCGTTCATACAGCCGTTGGGCCTCTCCCGCCAACGCACCCCCCACACCGCCAATTTTAGTTAACGTCTCGACTTCAGAAAGACCTTCTTCCAATCCTTCCCAAATCCGAGTTAAGGCAAACTGTAACAGGGGAAGTGCATGATCCTGTCCTTGCATCTGTTGCAATAGGAGGGTAATCACCGCCTCATCTAAGGGATGATCCGCTAATTCTGCCGGTTTGGCGATCGCCTCCCGCAACTCCTCGACTAACAGAGGACGCACTAACACCCCTTGCTCCGAAAATAGATGATAAAGGGGTGGATCTTGTTGCAACTCCCGCAAAAAATCACTGCGAAACGTCACCACCACCGTCACCTGTTGACTGCGATCGCCCGCCGCTTGAACCAAATTACTAATAAACGCCTCTCGTTCCCCCGGCGAATCACACAGAGAATAGATTTCCTCAAACTGATCCACAAACACAATCAACGGCGAGGTGTGAATCTCCGGTAACAGGGCCGCAATTTTGCGCAAACCACAAAACTCCGGTTCATGTCCCAACATTCCCGGTTTCACCGCATCGGGTTTCTCTAACACCGCCAAGAACTCCTCACTTTTGGCGACTGGGGTGGGTTCGTTCGTCGCCACTTTCGCCAACACCATGGCCAAGGCTTCGAGAGGACGATGGCCAGGAATCAGAGTCGCCACCCGCACTGAGTCACAGACGGGGAGAGGATGACGCACCAACTCAGGAATTAAGCCAGCGCGAACTAAAGAGGATTTCCCACAACCCGAGGGACCATAAACCGGCAGAAATCGCAGCTGCTGATTCTGTTCGTAGAGATCCCGCAATTTAGTCCATAGGGTTTTGATTTGGCGATCGCGACCAAAAAAGCGTTGATAATCCCGTTCCTGAAACGCCAACAATCCTTGATAGGGATTCGCCTTGAGTTGAGCGGGAGTTGTCGTTTTTTCCTGAGTCTTGATGACACTCCCATAAATCGTCACCTGATTGTGATCACCCGACAGGAGGAAACTTCCCGCCTGCATCTCCCGCACGTTTAAGGCCGTGCTATCGACCATATTGCCGGTCACTTGGCTATCCTGAGCGGTCTTAATCTCTTGGCGAATCGACTCATTCATCAGAAGTTAACATCGCCTCCCACATTTCCCATTTCACCGACATTGGTGGCTTTACTATTGCTCATATTACCGATTACCTGTCCCCCCTTCATCTCATTAATGGTTTGCTGAATCCCTGGAGAACTGGTATCTTGTTCCGCCTCCGCCAAAATATTGGCGATCGCCTCTTGTAATTGCGGGTCCTTTTCAATCATTTCAGCTAACTTGGCTTCAAAGGGTTTTTTCCAAGTATCATCCTCAGGATTTTTGGCCAACTCTTCCGCCGCCAGTTTTGCGGACAGTTCCTTCTCTAGCTTGGGTTGTAGAGCGTTCCAGAGTTGACAGGCTCGCTCCCAACCGGCTTGTCCCAGCTCACCAACGCTTCCCACCAGTTCCGACTCGCTCACCTTCTTGAGAAGGGCTGGCAAGTAGGGAATTAATAGACTTGAAACGACAGTAATGTTCATGGTCGATGCCAAAGGTTTTAGGACGGTCTCTCCTCTGATCTTAATCCCGTAGGGGAGACTGTCAATATTTTAGGGTTATGTCGTTTCACTTCGTTACAGCCAAAAGTTTTATGAACCCGGAAGTATGGCTGCCGGGTTGGGGGTCTACCATGAACCTGATGATTGGTTTTTAGGTCATGCCTCAGTCTCGTCAACTTGAACGTTTCCTGCATATTGATGAACTCTTGCGTCAGGAGTCCTGTTACACGCAGGAGGACTTAGCCAGAGCCTGTGAGGTGAGTCAACGCCAGATTCGAGAGGACCTAAACTTTTTGCGCGATCGCTATGATGCTCCCCTAGTCTACAACCGCAAACAGGGTTGGCATTATACAGATTTGACCTGGCGTTTACCGTCCATTTCTCTGAGTCAGGGAGAATTATTGGCTCTGATGACCGCCTCGCAAACCCTCTCGGGATATGGTGGGGTCTATCAAAAGGAACTGCGATCGGCTTTAGATCAATTAGGGAAACGGCTCCCGGAACAGTCTCGTATTGATTTGCAACAACTGGCCCATGAACGGATGATTTTTGCCCCCAGAGCCAGTTTAAGTCTCGATCCTGAAATTTGGTGCACAGCGGTGACCGCAACTCAAACCTCTCGCCGCCTTTGGATGCGCTATTTCACCGCCTCTCGTCGTCGGGAAACTGAGCGAGAGTTTGATCCCTATGTCATCCATATATCTCGGGTCAATACGATCTACTTAATTGGCTATTGTCATTGGCGACAAGAGATTCGCTGGTTTCGTCTGGATCGGATTCGTGAGATTCAGCTTCTGGAAACCCCCTTTGAACGCGATCCGACGTTTGACGCTCGTGAATATCTCAGCCAGATTTTTCAGGCGGAGGTGGGGGGTGACCTTTGTGAGGTGGTTGTCGATTTCGATTCACAAACGACTCCATTTGTCAAGGAGCGTCAGTGGCATTCCAGTCAAGAGATTGAACTCCACGGCGATGGCTCAATGACGCTGCGGTTGACGGCGACGGGGTTGAATGAGATTAAACGTTGGCTGCTGGGGTATGGTTCGGGGGCGATCGCCCGTCACCCTCCTGAGTTGGTGAAAATGCTGCAAGATGAGACGGACGTAATGGCCCGACAGTACGAAACGGGAG
>SIHH01000359.1:0-1911 GCA_004299065.1 Phormidium sp. SL48-SHIP
ACGGTGTGACGTCTGCCGTCATTGGGTTTGGCAAGGTTGGCCAAGATCTGACCGATCGTGCGAAAACGCTAAGGCTGAACCCAATCTGATTTATATCTTAAAACAGCCCTGTTGCCCTTGACTATGGGCGCAGGTCGGGAAAACCCAACCCCTGACTCAGAAAGGAGTCAGTTTCAATCATTATGACTGGTTATGGATTAGCCTTACATACAACAACAGCGCGGCTCGGTTTAGCTGTGAGTCAAGGACTGTCGTCTCACCCCAAGGCGCGCGCCCAAACCTGGCCCCTGGGGCGATCGCTCTCGTCGGAGTTACATGGGTATCTGAGGGAGTTTATGCCACCTGGAGGCTGGCAGGATTTGACCTTTTTGGCCGTTGCTAAAGGGCCGGGAAGCTTCACGGGAACCCGTATTGGTTTGGTGACGGCCCGCACGTTGGCTCAACAGCTTGAGATTCCTTTATTTGCTCGCTCAAGTCTGGAAGTGATGGCCGAGTACCGCCGTCAGCAGGACCCAAGCATCCCCTCGGACTGCGATTTGGCGATACAGTTAATGGCATCTCGGGGACAACTGTTTACAGCCATCTATAAACCGGCCCGCAAGGGACAAGGATTAACGACGTTAGTTACGGATACCGCCCGCAGTTTTGAGGATTGGACGGCCCTATTAGATCAATGGCGATCGCCCTACTACCTCATCAAAGCTGATGAAGACGAACTCGCAGATTCCATCACTAGCCTTCTCGATTTAGCCTACCAAAACTACCAGGAAGGACGCCGCCCCTCCTGGTTCCAAGCCCTACCGTTCTACGGACAACATCCCGTCGAACGGTAATCTGTGGTTGATTCGCCACAGCTCCCTAAGCTACTCAGTCTCAACGGCTTGGGCGACTTGCATTTGGTTAATTAGATCATTGAGGGCCAGTTCGAGTTGGCGGCCGGGATCAAGATGAACCCAACCTTGTTCAGTCAGTTGTTTGACCTCAAAGTGCAAGTGAGGACCCGTCGAGTAACCCGTATTCCCAACCCGGCCAATCACTTGCCCTTGATGCACCTCTTGGCCGGGACGCACCAGTAACTCAGATAAGTGAGCATAGAGGGTTTCCGCCGTTCCTTCATTGTGTTCGAGGATCACCGTTAACCCATAGCCCCCTAACATCTCGGCCCTGGAAACCTTGCCGGAAAACGCGGCTAACACGGGGGTTCCCGTGGCCGCCGCCACGTCGGTGCCAGCGTGGAAGCGACGCACACCGGCGATGGGGTGATGTCGCCAACCGAAGAAGGAGGTAATGGGAGCGGGAATCGAGAGGGGGAAGATCAGACGGCGATCGCGGGTCCGGAAGCTCCGTTCTAGGGGTTGAATCGCCATATCCCGCAGCAGTTGCGCTTCCATCTGGGCATAACTGGTATCAACGGAGGGGATACGGTTGGCATTGTTGGTGACTTGGCTGCCGCTGCTGGGTTGAGAACTGGCGGTAAATGCGCTTGAGGCCGGAACGGGAGCGGAGTTCCCTCGATCGCCTGGAGATGAAGGGGCCGCTGGCGCCCGATTGTCTGAGGCGACTTGCGGTTGGGGCAGGTTCGTCGGTGAACTCGGTTGGGGTTGAGCCTGAGTGGGGCGACAGAGTTGCCCACGGACTCGCCCACTAACGCGGGCTTCACAACCGGTGGAGCGTTCTTCAAAAACGACAACCTGCGAATCTTGAGATGTGGTTGCCCCTAAGCTGTAGTCGGTGTCATCGATGTAGCTATGTTGGGGAGATACGCTGCGACGCTCGAGTTGAGGGCGATCGAGTTGGGGCTGATTTAGGGATTCTGGCGGGGCGATCGATTCCCGTTGAGGCTGCCCCTCAAAGACGGCATCGGGAGAAACTCCTTGATGCTGTTCGGGGACTTTCTCCGGCTCAGGAGTT
>SIHH01000359.1:2011-3169 GCA_004299065.1 Phormidium sp. SL48-SHIP
GGTGCTTCGACAGGTGCTTCGACAGGTGCTTCGACAGGTGCTTGATAGCTGTTGTCATCGTTGTAGCTATTGACCGCCGGTTGGTTCGGCTCTGGGGTGTAAACTGGCTCTGGGGCGACTGGCTCTGGGGCGTAATTTGGGGTTGAGTCGACCGGGTTAGGTGAGTAATCCGGGACCTTATCTTGAAGGTGAAGATCCGGGTTATAGGGACCCTTGGCAAAGACAAAGCCACCGCTGAGCAGACTTAAGCTGCCAAGCCAGCCGAGTCCTTGGACTAACAAGGTGAGTGAAAGGGTTGTGTAAGTGGAACGTTTTTGCATATCTCCCCGTAAGTGGCGATCGCCGTCTCGGTCATCTTGATCAAGGATACAGGCGATCGCCTGAATGACATCGCTAATACAGCAATTTGTGCAGGCAAACCATCTCTAATCCTAAGCGAACGTCTCCAGAAATTGCTCATACTCCGGTCGAATCGCCTCAATCCCTCGATGTTCAAGTCGGTACAGGCCCCACTCGATGCCAACGAGGACTCGCGCTGCCAACATCTCCAGGGAACAAGGGGGAAATTCCGGGTGATTGGCCCAAACTTGATGTAGGTTAATGCCCACATCAGGAACCCGATTGGTCCAGTTGACCCCAACGCCAATCACCGCTGTGGTGATGCGATCGCCCCTCAGACGAGTTTCGGTGAGAATCCCCCCTAGTTTACGACCCTGTAAAAAAATATCATTGGGCCATTTGAGCGAGACCGGAATTTGGCCGTCTCGGAGACTGCAAGCAATCCCCCAAGCACTGGCGATGGTCAATTGAGCGCTGTCTTGGGCCGCCAGTTTGGGCCTGGCGCATAGGGACAGGTATAAGCCGCCGGGTTCAGACAGCCAGTGACGGCCCCGTTGTCCCCGCCCTGATGTTTGACGTGAGGCCAAGATAACGGTTCCCGTCTGCGCACCCGTCTCTAGGCGCTCCCACAGGAGTTGATTGGTCGATGAAACCGTATCTTGGACGGTGATTTGAAAATAGCCTCTTAGAGCCGGTTCTAAGGTGGCGATCGCCGCCTCAATTCGGGGAATCGAAAGATTCGGAGTCTCACCCATCACGCCAGTTGCACTAAATTCAAGTACCATGGAACAGAATAGAATGCCAGCGCTCCTCACACAA
>SIHH01000360.1 GCA_004299065.1 Phormidium sp. SL48-SHIP
CTACCTGAAGGGGAGGGCACGAAGCCCCCGTGCTTCAGCCGGGGGTGCTGACGTTCGCTGAATACCTCTGAATTTCTGAGTCTCCACCGTTGGATAAGGCCTCGGGTTGAGGGTTAGGGTTAGATGGCTTCGAGGTTCTGTTCGCCAGTCCGAATGCGGATAATCTGATCGACGGGGGAGACGAAAATTTTACCGTCGCCGATTTCTCCGGTTCGGGCGGCGGCGGTGAGTTTTTCAACCACCATATCGACTTGGTTATCTTCGATCACGATTTCGAGTTTGAGCTTTTGCAAAAATTCGACGGTATATTCTGAGCCGCGATAGCGTTCAGTCTGTCCTTTTTGCCGCCCAAAGCCACGCACTTCGGAAACGGTCATCCCCACGATACCGGCGTTGACGAGGGCAATTTTAACTTCGTCTAGCTTGAAGGGACGAATGATGGCTTCTACCTTTTTCACACCGAAAACTCCTTTGTTTGGTCTGTTTTAGCAAAATAATGCTTGTACTAGCATGGCATTTTATTACCACTGACAATCCAGTACATTTTGTAGCCGATTATACGATTCCTGATTCGGCGATCGCGAGGTGGCTGAGAATGGGCTAACCATGAGGCCGGTTTTAGGGCTACAGTTCTAGGGGAACTCGGCCACAGTAACGCAGTCCCTCGGGACTAACCTGAACCTGGCAGGGTAAGACGTCAACGCCTCGATTCACGGCGTCTCGTAATAATTTACCGTAGGTTGGATCGGCGTCATCACCGGGAGAAAAACGATCGCAATCTCCCCGGTTAATTAAGTACAACATGACACAGCGTGCCTCGTCCACTAGGGCCATCAACTCCCGTAGATGTTTTTGTCCGCGTTCGGTGACGGTATCGGGAAACAGGGCCTGGGTTTGCCGCGCCCAGGTGGTATTTTTGACTTCGAGATAAATGGGGCGATCGCCCTCCAAGAGAAAATCAACGCGGCTTTTCCCATCCTGGCCATACTTAACTTCTGAGCGGATGGCTCCATAGTCCCCCAACTCGGGGATGAGATGTTGTTCAAGGAGCGATCGCACGATCGCATTACTGCGGCTGGTGTTAATCCCCACCCAGGTCCGATCAGCATCCCGCATCTGGATGGCCTCCCAAGTGTAGGGGTATTTCCGTTTGGCGTTGTCGCTATAGGAGAGCAACACGGGGCTGGCGGGGTCACAAACTCCCGTCATGGGGCCGGTATTGGGACAATGAGCGGTAATCACCTCGCCGTTAACCAGTTCAATATCGGCAAGAAAGCGCTTATAGCGTCGGATTAAAGTTCCCGAATAAAGGGGGGGATAGTCGTAAATCACAGGGCTAGTCATAAGCAAAATCAACAGGTTTGAGTGAATCAGGACTCGACGGAACCCGGAGCAAGGGTAGGGAACCGTGACCCTCTTGCGGTTAAATGTTTGTCTAAGTGACTCTCATCCCCGGACAAATGCAACTCGGTAATTATGGCTGACGAGACAGGAAAGGTTCGTTCTTTGGCGTCTGTTGCTGGCATTGTGGCAGCGGCGACCCTGATTAGTAAGATTTTTGGCTTGGTTCGTCAACAGGCGATCGCTGCCGCATTTGGGGTCGGTGTCGCTGTAGATGCCTACAACTACGCTTATGTGATTCCGGGCTTCCTCCTGGTGCTGCTAGGGGGGATTAACGGACCGTTTCATAGTGCGATCGTCAGTGTCGTCGCCAAACGGGATAAACGAGAGGCCGTTCCCCTCATCGAAACCATGACCACCCTCGTCGGTGGCATCCTACTCCTGGTCACCATTGCCCTAGTTATCTTTGCTCATCCTCTCATTGATGTGGTCGCTCCGGGTCTCTCGGAAACGGCCGCCGGTCAAGAAATTCGCGATATTGCCGTGATGCAGTTTCGCATTATGGCCCCGATGGCCCTACTCGCCGGCCTAATTGGGATTGGCTTCGGCAGCCTCAACGCCGCTGACCTCTATTGGCTGCCCTCAATCAGTCCCCTGTTCTCCAGTGTGGCTCTCATTGGCGGCTTAGGGGTCTTGGCTCTGTCTTTAGGAGACCAAATCACCGAACCCCGCTACGCCGCCGTCGGAGGCCTCGTCCTGGCTTGGGGAACCCTCCTAGGGGCGGTGTTGCAATGGTTGGTGCAAGTGGTGGTGCAATGGCGGGAGGGCCTGGGAACCCTACGGCTACGCTTTGAGTTTTGGCGGCCAGGGGTGCGGGAGGTGATGAAGGTCATGGGACCGGCCACCTTCTCCTCGGGAATGATGCAGATTAACGTCTACACCGACCTCTGGTTTGCCTCGTTTATCCCCCAGACTGCCTCTGCTTTGGGCTATGCGGGGCTATTGGTGCAAACGCCTCTGGGGATTATCTCTAATACCCTACTGGTCCCTCTACTGCCGATTTTCTCCCGTCTGGCGGCTCCTGAGCATTGGCCCCAGCTCAAACAACGCATTCGCCAAGGGTTAATTCTCACAGGGTTAACGATGTTGCCCTTGGGGGCGCTGATGGTGGCTCTGGCCACACCCATTGTCCGTGTGGTCTATGAACGCTATGCCTTTGACCGAGCGGCGTCGGAGTTTGTGGCGGCCATTCTGATGGCCTATGGCTTAGGAATGTTTGTCTATTTGGGACGGGATGTGTTGGTGCGGGTGTTTTATGCCCTCGGAGATGGTCAAACACCATTCCGAGTCAGTATTGCCAATATTTTTCTCAATGTGCTGTTGGACTATTTCTTTATCCAATGGTTTGGCGCACCGGGGTTGGTTCTGGCCACGATGGGGGTGAATGTGGTCTCGATGGTGGCGTTGCTGATATTACTCGATCGCAAGATTGGTGGTCTACCCTGGCTCGAATGGGCGGCCCCCATTGCCTCGTTGACGATTTTGAGTTTTGTTACGGGAGTGGCTGGCTGGGGAATTTATGAGGGATTACAACGATTTCTCGGTGAGGGGGGATTTTTCCTGAGCCTACTACAACTGACGGTTGCTGGCTGTGGGGGGTTGGCCATCTTCGCGGTTGTGGTGACGCGGCTGGGATTGTCGGAGGTGACGGTGTTTATGAATCGCTTGCGTGAGAAGTTTGGGAGAAGGGGATAGGGAGGCAAGAGGCAAGAGGCAAGAGGCAAGAGGCAAGAGGCAAGAGGCAAGAGGC
>SIHH01000361.1 GCA_004299065.1 Phormidium sp. SL48-SHIP
CTGTTCCCTGTTCCCTGTTCCCTGTTCCCTGTTCCCTGTTCCCTGTTCCCTCTAATGATTCACCGTCAACCGTCCCGGCATTGGCATGGCCCGCCGTTTCAAATGAGGAACGAGATTAAACCGTTGTCCGAGATCGAGAACCACATGGGGGTCATTGGTATATAGACCCACTTCTGGAGTATTACTAGCCACATGACAGAGGAGATGATGGCTACCGAGAAGCGCCCAATCGCGATCGCAGACCACAATACGCTCTGCCGTCCCCAACAACTTGAGCGTCAGTCGTTTATAGCGTTTCTTCAACTCCAACAGTTGCGGTAACAGACGATAGTAGCCATGAGGATCTCGTTCAGGCTGATAGCGCCAGCCCCCATCCTTGAGGGCAATCGGACGAGTGGTGTTGCGGGCGCGTCCCACATCGGCCCGACGACCCCAACCAAAGCTCACAAAGACATTTTGCGACAAAATGTTGTCTAAGGCTTGCAGAAACGACTCAGCACGAACGGGATCGAGTTCCAACCAAGGGGTCACAATCACCACATGTTCCTTACCTTGATTGAGAGCCTCAAACAGATAATCAGAGGCATCCTCACTCACCACTCGGTAGCGGTAGGGCAAAACCGACTCCAGACGACGATCAATTTCCGAGAGCCAATGTTGTGCCGTATGAGTTCGCAGATGGGTCACCGCTTCAGTCAACTGCTGCACTTGAGGCGAGAGGAGGGACTGTTGCTGTTGAACTTGGCTAAGCTGTTGCTCAAGCAGCCGCTGTTGCTGGTGTAGAGGCGCGATCGCCTGATCGCTAATCTGCCGAGCCACTCGGCTGGCGGTCGGTTCAACATCGCGCCGTAGGGTATCGAGTTCGGCTCGCAAACGGTCTAGGGAGGTGTTGGTGTGGTGACTGAGGTTATAGACCCCCTGACGTAGAATCCCAAAGGCCTCTTTGATTTTCTCGCGATCGTCCCCCATTTCCTCAACCATCCCCGCCTGCTGGCCTTGCAACTCCAGCGTGGCATCACTCAGACGACGCACACAGGCTTCAATTTCCATCATGCGATCGGCCAGAGGCAGGGTTTGCAGGGAATCCTGGATCTCGTGAAGCTCTGATCGCAATTCTCGGGCGTCGGTTTGAGATAAAAGATTGCGCTCTCGCAGATCCTGAAGGCGACGAGAACGGTTAATGATGTTAAACGAGAGAGCAAACACTGGCGGAACAATGGCTAACACCAGTTCCTGAAAGACGATCGCACCCGCTACCCCTCCCCCACAGGCAATGATGGAAATGGTTTCGGCGGCTTCGGTCCAGGGCCATTTCCGCGATCGCGAAACCTGGGAGCCGTCAGGAAGCGTGTCCCGGAGCGGTTTCCCCTCAAACCGAGAGAACAGGGTGAATTTTGCCATATTGCCTCTGGGTAGATCGCCCCGTATTATAGCAGTTTTGACCTGGGCTGAGCGTCTTAATCAGTTTGAGCAAAGTCAGCGGCGTTAGCCAGACAAACACGATTGCGCCCTTGCTCTTTAGCTCGATACAGAGCGGAATCAGCAGCGGCGATGAGGAGTTTGGGACTCGCTTCAGGAAAGGGAACGTGACTGGCTACCCCAATACTCACCGTCACCTGATGGGAGATGGAGCTATTGCCATGAGAGCCGATATCTAAAATGGGCATATGGGCGATCTGCGATCGCACCTGTTCGGCCAGAAACTGCGCCCCCGTCTCCGTAGTATCGGGGAGGATAATCGCAAACTCTTCCCCTCCATAGCGAGCCACCAAATCTGTCGATCGCTGCATCGATTTTTTTAGGCTTTGAGCCACTTGTTGTAAGCATTGATCACCGGCTAGATGCCCATAGGTATCGTTATACTGTTTAAACCAATCAATATCGAGCAAAATCAGAGATAAGGGCGCCTGCGATCGCAGTAATCGTCGCCATTCATGATCGAGATACGCATCAAACCGGCGACGGTTGCAAATCTGCGTCAAACCATCTTGAGTGGCTAACTCACTCAGTTCACGGTTCGCGATTTGCACTTGTTCGTAGAGTTGTGCTTGTTGAATTGCGATCACAAGCTGGGTGGCCAATTGGGGCAACAGATTAATCTCGTCGGTTTGCCATTGTCGAGGATGATAACATTGATGCACCATCAACAATCCCCAAGGTTCTCCTGCATTCAGGTCCTTCTCGCCACCCTCAGCTTCAACATCTTGAGTCAGAATAATCGGCATAACTAGGCGAGCGCGAACTTTAAAAAAGTCCATTAACTGCTGCAAACCCGGTTCAAGATTAGCCTTTTGCATATCTTCAATCACTAAAACCTGACCCGACAAATAATCTCGGTGGCATTTTTGATCCACAAGCCAAGGATCGCTGAGAACCCAATCAATCATTGAGGGAATCTCAGCATTACGCGCCTCTTGTAAAATCTCTCCCTTCCCATCTTCATTGATTCTACAAATGATGACCCGATCCGCTTCTAAAAATTCCATTAAGCTTTGAACGGTACTATGAAGAATATCTTGTAAGTCTAACGATTTGCGAATCTGTTGCGCAATCTGACCGACGACAATTTCCCGCTGTTGTCGAAGTCGCTGCCGTTCTTGTTCATATAAGCGATCTTCTTCAATGGCGATCGCCCGCGCAATCAGGCTTAAAATCCGTGTTTGCTCGGAGGTGACAGGGTTGAGTGGATCATGACGCATCGAAAGCTTGCCATGAATGTCATCGGTAATGACCCAATTCTGGCTCACCCCGTCCGTTTGACATTTACAGGCTGGACAGCGAAGTAGATTGAGGGGTGGTGAATCACCAGGATGATCTAACTGACGACGGCTACAAGTTGACCGACTCGAATCATCCATAATGCAGGTCAGAGACTCCTGTCCAGGCTTCTTAACCGGCTCGGTTTGAGAACGGCTTTGATAACACGCACAAAGGCCCCCAGTTAACTCACGACCTAAGTTAACAAGGCGATGGATATTTTCTAGGGGATTACTGCTAAAGCTTAAAAAACAGCGAATTAGCTCAGTTAAATCATCAGGGTTTAAGTCGTCCAGTTCTTGGGGACTAAATGGAACAGGAGAAGCCATTGACAACGGAGGAGCTGTGATCGGCATCGATAGGAGAGACGTCCCAAAATTCAC
>SIHH01000362.1 GCA_004299065.1 Phormidium sp. SL48-SHIP
TTGCCTTTTGCCTTTTGCCTCTTGCCTTTTGCTATCTTAAAAAGAGATCCGTCAACCGCGTAACCTATGTCTTCTCCCGCCTATCTACTCGTCGCCCATGGTAGCCGCGATCCTCGCCCCGCCCAGATTGTGGACCATTTAGCGGCTCGGATGAGGGAACGACTGGGGGGGCATCCTGTGGGAACGGCGGCCCTCGACTGTCAACCGCAACCGCTGCATGAGCAATTACAGCAGTTTTGTCAGCAGGTGCGATCGCCCGTGCAGATTTTGCCCTTGTTTTTGCTGCCGGGAGTCCATGTGAGGGAGGATATTCCCGAAGAAGTTGCGATCGCGCGATCGCACCTCCCCGACAGCCAAACCATTGAGATTTTGCCCTACCTCGGCAGTCATGAAGGACTCAGCCAAGTCCTGCGGGAGCAAATCCAGGCCCAGCCTGATTGTCAGGCTTGGATTCTCCTGGCCCATGGTAGTCGTCGTCCGGGGGGAAATGCCCCGATTGAAGCTCTCGCCGCCCAACTTCCTGAACAAGTGGGCTGCCCGGTTCGTCCCGCCTATTGGTCCGTTGAGCCAAGTTTAGAGATGCAACTGAACGACTATCAGCAAGCTGGATATGAGCGAGTGGGGGTGTTGCCCTACTTCCTCTGTCCTGGTGGGCTGACTGATGCCATTGGTGAACAGTTGCGATCGCGGTCCGGGCCACATCTCTACCTCAGTGACACCCTCAGTGAAAGTCCGCATCTGATGGAGGTTCTTCTCGATTTGCGTCAACGAGTTCCCGTTCCTTTCGCCGGATAAGCGTCGGAGACCGGAATCTCCTCAATAGGCTCACCCTCCACCGAGGCGTTCAATCTCTTCTCTAGCCCGTCGATAGCAGTCGACTCGGCCCACATCGAGGCAAACTTGCCCCCCACGCTCATAATCAGCAATGGCCCCAGAAATATCCTGAAGCTGCTCGCGAACGATGGCCCGGTTAAAATAGGGAGTCGGCGATTCATCGTTGAGCCGTAAGGCCTGGGTATGGTCTTGCATAGCCTGTCGATAATTGCCTAACTCCATATAGACGGTTCCTCGGTTACTAAAGGCCACGGGATTATCCGGTTCTAACTCAATGGCGCGGCTGTAGTCTTCGATCGCCCCCTCAAGATCCCCTAAGGCTCCTTTCGCCATACCGCGATTACTATAGGCTTTTGCGTGGTTGGGATTTAATGCAATCGTTTGGCTACAATCGGCGATGGCCTCAGTGTATTGCTGCAAATTATAGTAAGCGACGCAGCGATTGTTGTAGGCGACCCAATCATCTCCAGCTAACTCTAGGGCTTTCGTACAGTCTTCAACGGCGGCCTCATAGTTGGCTAAGTTCAAATAGACACTACAGCGGTTGACGAGGGCTTTCGTATGGTCGGGATCTAAGGACAAGGCTTGGCTGTAGTCCTGTTCAGCCCCACTATATTCACCCATGTTGAAGCGAGTCCGACCTCGGCTGTAGTAGGCGTTGACATACTCAGGATCGAGGCGAATGGCTTGGGTGTAGTCGGAAATGGCGGCGGTGGAATCTCCGGCGGCGGCGTGAGCGAGGCCACGGTTGAGATAGGCGTTGGGGGAATTGGGATCTTGGAGGATGGCTTGGGTGTAATCTTCGATGGAGGAGTGGTAATCCCCGAGTTGATAGGAGATTAAGGCCCGTTGGTAATAGGCTTGGCCATCGTTGGGGGATTCTTGCAAGACTTGGGAAAAGTCTGTTAGGGCGGCTTCTAAGTCCCCGGCTTTGGCTCGGGCTAAGCCTCGGTTATAGAGGGCGTCGGTGTTGTTGGGTTCGAGGTCTAGGGTTTTGCTGTAGTCGGCGATGGCCCCGTCATGGTCTGCGCGATCGAAGCGTAGATTGGCCCGTTGGTAATAGGCTTGGCTATGGTTGGGGTTATGGCGAATGGCTTGATCGAGTGCTTGTAGGGCGGCGTCAGGCTGGCCCTGTTCGACGTTATTGAGGGCGCGATCGTAAAAGTCTTGGGCGCGGCTTTCGCGGGGACGTTGCCAGAGCCAAACGGCTAGGCCTAGGGTTAGCAATAGCAGCATAAGGCCCCCAGCCCAGGCAATCCAGGGACGAGAGGGGGATGGGCTGGCGACAATGTCGGTGGTCTCCTCGTCTGGGGGGCTGTCGGTGTCGGTGTTGTCTTGATAACGCTCTAGGATGGGGGCGAGGTCGTCTAAGACGTCCTGGGCGGATTGATAGCGTTTGCTGCATGAGTAGACCACCATTTTGTCGATGACGGCGGCTAGATCGTCGGAGACTTGGGTGCGTTTGCGCCAGATGAGGGTTCCTGATTCGTCTTGGAGTTTGGGCAGGTTGTTGGGGGAGACGCCGGTGAGGGCTTGAACGGCGATCGCCCCGAGGGCATAGATGTCGCTGTTGTATTGAGGGTTGCCCTGGAACTGCTCAATGGGCATATAAACGGGGGTTCCGGCGGCGATGGTTCGTAGGGCATCGTCTTGGGCAATTTGTTGGCTGAGGGCTTTGACGGACCCGAAGTCAATGAGGATTAGTTCTTGGTCATGGTCGCGACGGATGATATTTTCGGGTTTAACGTCGCGGTGGATGACTTCATGCTGGTGGACGAAAACCAGGATTTGTAGGATATCCCACAAAATTTGGGCCACGGTGGCTTCGGGGAGGGCCTGTCCGGGGAGGATTTCTTCGCTGAGGGGATGGCCGTCAACGTATTCTTTGACGAGATAGAGCCGTTGCTCTTCTTGGAAGTAGGCCAACAGCCGGGGGATGCGATCGTGACTGCCGAGTTGTTCGAGGGTTTCGGCTTCTTGTTCAAAGAGGCGTTTGGCGGTTTCGAGGCATTCCATTCCTCCCTTGACGGGAGAGAGTTGCTTGACGACGCATTTGGGTAATCCAGGACGACGAACGTCAGCGGCGAGATAGGTTTGGCCAAAGGCCCCTGATCCCAAAATTTTGATGATGCGATAGCGTCTATCTAAAAGAGTGCCGATCACTAGGGTTTTGCTCGCACCTGCCACATCGGGACGCTCCAACTCGACAAATCTCTGGTCTTAATTATACTGGACAACATTTTCGGGTGCAGGGTCGGTGAATGCTCTTGAGGGAATGTCTTGAGGGAATGT
>SIHH01000363.1 GCA_004299065.1 Phormidium sp. SL48-SHIP
TTAACTTCTTTCAGAGCATTATGGGTTAGTTAAAAATAGACAGTTTAATTTGGACAGCTTAGACTAAGCAAATTTTTCTGGGGTAGTCGTTTAGCTGATTTCAATTGTACTTGTTATTGTGTCTGTCAACTGACACGAAAGAGTCCGGGAGCGTGGTAGCCCCGTGATTTTAATCCGGGGCGGAAACGCGACTCGTGCGGCTTTAGCCGCAGTGATATAATTGAATTACCTTCTCGATAACCCGAATGGAAGGGGCTTAACATCCCGTGAGGGCAGACTTGCATTACGCAGAAATGTCGGTAGCAAAGTGGTTCCATCGGCGAGAGATAAAAGGCGATCACAAACAAGTAAAGGGAAGCCTTTGGGCAACCCATAGAGGCGTATTTGACTTCGCCTATGAGTCCGACAAGTCGGAAGTTCTGAAATCCCTCCGGGGAATCCCCGTCGCGTGACTCGCGGGGAGTAGTCAATAACTGCAATCAGCCCGAACAACTCCAGGTATTGCGCCCGGAGGCCTTGGCCCGATATAGCTCTAAATCTGCCGTATCAATTAGGTTCTCCACCGAATCAAACCGGTCGGGAATTTGACTGGCAATTCCCAGACTCACCGTGACATAATAAGGTTCTCCATCTTTTTCCGAATGGAATAAATTTAAATTTCTCACCGCAGTCCGAATCGATTCAGCCACCCGAACAGCATCGTTAATGTTGCTATGGGGCAACACCACCACAAACTCCTCTCCCCCATAGCGAGCCAGGAGTTCGGACGGACGCTTGAGCAGTTGTTGGACCGTGGAGGCGATTTGAATCAAACACTGATCGCCAGCAGGATGACCGTGCAAATCGTTATAGACTTTAAAGTGATCCACGTCTAACATAATCAGCGATAGGGGTTCTTGTAATCGCTGGAGTCGCCGCCACTCTTTTCGCACTATCTGATCGAAATGACGGCGATTTGAGACTTGGGTCAGTCCGTCTTTGCAGCTCAACTCGTTCAAGCGAGCATTGGCTCGGGCTAAGGCCTGATTGGTTTGTTTCAAGTTCTGGGATTGCTGGTTTAATTGTTCTAACAGGGTGGACTGCTCAATAGCGATCGCCAACTGATCGGCCACATGACCCGCCACGTTGATTTCCTCTGTCTGCCAAGGGGTGTCCCGTTCGGGTCGGTTCAAAGACAAACTCCCCCAAATCTGACCATGAAGGCTAATGGGGGTGAGCAACCAGATACCCGGCCGCAATTGCAGCAGTTTTTGACCCACCGGATCATGGACGCTGGCAGGATCGTTAATCTGTACCACCTGCAACTGCTTGAGCTGGGCAGCAAAGGGATCATTCTCGTCGGGAAAGTCCTGCCGGAAAATTTCTGGTGGAGATCCCTCCCAGCCGAACAAGGCTCTATGTCGCCAACACCCCTCATCCGGGAAATATTGTGCGATCGCCACTCGACCCCGCAAGAACTTGGCAATTTCGAGGGCAGCGGTGGCAAAAATCTCATCGAGACTCAGAGAACTGCGAATGGCTTCAATGACTCGGTTTAACGCTCGTTCCTGCTGCACCTGTCGCTTTAAAGCTCGTTCTGCGGCTTTGCGATCGCTAATGTCAATGCCAATCCCGAGAATCTGAGCAGGAGTTCCATCGGGGTTACGATGCAACACCACTTCACGAACGTCAACGATGATCGTGTTGCCATCTTTACACCGACACTGGTACTCCTTCTGATAAACGCGACCTTCGCGATCGCCTTTAATGCTCTGCTTGTGAGCCACGAGGGCATCCCGCTCATCAGGATGGTAAAGGGTCGAGAGCCAATCTCTCCCCAAGGCTTGAATCTCAGTAAGGCAATATCCCAGTTTAGACTCGTAGGCGGCGTTGGCGAAAATGACGGTTTGGCGGTTGAGGTCGTAGACAAAAATTCCCACCGGCGCAATATCAGTGATGGTACGCCGAAAAATTTCGCTCTCCCGCAGGGCCCGTTCTAGCTGTTTTTGCTCAGTAATATCAACATAGGCGATCGCCACACCATAGAAGTCCAACGGAATCGGTGCCGCACTGACCCGAATCCATCGCACAGTGCTATTGGGATGCACAATCCCCATCTCGACATCTCGGACTGGCCGATTTTCCTCAAAAGCTCGCACGCTAGCATAGTCGCACGCGGGCATCGGAGTTCCGTCGGGGCGGATAATCGTCCAAGCAGATGCGTCGTAGGTGCGTTGAGTCTGTTCGCGACTGGAAATTCCCAATATCCCTTCGGAGGCTGGATTACTTTCAATCACGTTGCCATCGGCATCGGTAATCGACAGGCCCACAGGTAAGGTCTTAAACAGGGTTTGATACTTTTGCTCACTCGCACGCAACGCCTCCTCTAAACGATGGCGATCGCTCATGTCTGCAATCAGGGCATAATAGCCTTGCACCCTGTTCAAGCTGTCGATCTCAGGAATCAAGGTAGCGTGAATGTAGCGAGTGCCACCGTGACTGTAGGGAACGCTAGCTTCATAGGTTACCGTTTCACCGCATAAGGCCCGATTCACGTAGGAGCGAACCGCTCGATACGCCGGGTGACCAATGACATTCACGAGGCGCTGGCCATAAATTCGCTCGGGCTTGACGTTAAACCAAATCTCATAATTGTGGTTGACGTAGCGATAGCGGCGATGGCGATCGAGGTAAGACATACAAACCGGGAGAGCATCGATTAACCGCTTTAGCTGGTAGGAGGTCTGTCGTTCGATTTCGAGTCGAGTCCGCGTCTGCTGTAATTCAGCACAACGTTCCTCTAGTTCCTGGCGCAATCGCCGAATTTCTCGTTCCTGTTCCTGCCAGCCGACGATCATGGGTCTAATGAGATGGGGGTATCACATTAGGCAGTCTCCAAGATCAATGACTGCCTACCCCTCCAGTAAAGCTTAAATTTTTCTAAAATAGGACTTGGACTGGCTTGGAGTAAAAAAAGAATACATTTTGTTTATGAAATGTATCGGTTTTATTAAAGTCTATTGCTTTTTTTTGTTTTTTATTTAGAGGGCCACTGGCGGAGATACGATTAGGGGCGTATAAAGAATGACACGCCCCTAGTGAATGTCGCCAGGCGGGTTAG
>SIHH01000002.1:0-2897 GCA_004299065.1 Phormidium sp. SL48-SHIP
ACCAACCTCACCAAAACTTTGAGTTCCCCGAGGAAGTTCTACCTCGCGGTAACGCACTCTAAGTTTGGCGATCTAAGTTGGGTTATACCGTTAAGCCATCATTTCCCGGGGTCAATGGATTTGACCCTTTCCCCCCACAAGGAGACTTGCGGGGGGCTTTTTTTGCATCTAGGATCTCAGCCACTCCAGAGAACTCCATGAATCAACAAGATCACTTAACAAGATGACTCAACACAATCACTCAAGCCGTCTGCGATCCCTGTTCATCGTCAATTATTTCCAAGATCAATTTGCAATTGTCCCCCATCTTGAAAAACCTGTGTTATCCTAACAACAGTGAGAACCTTGTGTTCTCAAGTTGTTTCGCGATTTGGAGGTGATGTCCATGCAAGATAGTAGTAGTTGCAAGGGTCTCCAAATTGGACTTTGCCGGCTGTGTGCCGGGGCTGTTCTCTAAGCAATCGCTTGCCCTTTGGGCGCTGTATTGTGCTTTGGAAGACAAACGAACTTAGAGTTCCTTCCGGCAGTCAGGTTCCAATTTGAAGATCCGCTAGACCGCTCTTACTTTTTTGTGCGTTTTTCGTACTCACGAGTGAGAGCGGATAGTTGTTTCAGGGGAAATCCTTAATCGCCTCAATGTTAATCTCATACCATTTTTCGATATTGTAGGGGCAAAAAATGTTTCGCCCCGATGAGATGAACAGACCCCTAGCCTCAGGTTTGATTACTCAAAGACAAAATCTTCAGGGCCGATCGCATCAAAAGGCGTACTTTGCAAGACAGCTAAGGTGATATCCGTGTTAGCAATGCGAATGAGACTATTGCCTCCACTGGGTTGAACAATAATATCCGAAGCAGTAAAGCCACCTTGAACCACAAGCTTATCACCCTGTTGGGAACTGAAGTTCAGAATTAGATCCACGGAACCATCATCGGGAACTTCTAAGACAAAAGAGTCGGCGCCACTACCACTAAAGAGGACATCATTCCCTAAATCTCCTTTGAGGCGGTTGTTACCGGCACTACCATAGATGGTGTCATTGCCCTGTCCGCCATAGACGGTGTCATCGCCACGGCTACCATCGAGGAGATCATCCCCCTGATTCCCAAAGATGATGTCATTGCCATCACCCCCTTGGATGAGGTCATTTCCACTCCCTCCAACCAACACATCATTGCCAAAATTACCGGTAATGATATCGGCATCAATGCCACCAACCACGGTGTCATTACCAGAACCACCGTCAATGCGGTTAACCCCTGACTCGCCGAAGATCAAATTATCAGCGGAACTGCCTTTAATTAGGTCATTGCCGCGATCGCCATGAATGGTGTCATTCCCCGGACCCGATTCAATATAATCGTCACCCGCACCACCAAAAATAACGTTATTGCCCCCAGTGGGACTGATAAAGTCGTTCCCTTGGTTGCCAAAGAGAGTATCATTACCCGTTCCCCCAAAAATGTTGTCATTGCCCTCCAAACCAGCTAAGGCATTATTGACACCATCTCGGGCAATGAGAGTATTGGCGTTGGCATTACCGATGAGAACAAAGTCTTCACTATCGGCGGGAACTTCTTGGCGATCGGCTGTGGGATTGGGGTTGCGATCGGGGACGGGGGGAATACGCAGGGTACTTCCCAAGTTCCCGAGCGGATTCTCCTCGGGCGCTGGGTTTTGTTCTTCGGGAGTTCGCACATCTGGAGATACTAAAACTTCGACCGTTGCTGTCGAGCGATTGCCATCAATATCCTCAATGGTGTAATCGAAATAGTCAAAGCCTTCAAATCCGGGTTCGGCCACATAGACAAGTTGATCGCCATCCCGAGTAATTGACCCCTCATTGAGGCCTTCTGTTTCAAAGGCAACAATGGAAACATTACTAAAAACCTCATCATTATCAAGAACCGGAATCCGCAAAACTTGATCGGGGCGAGTGCGGGAGGCGTCATCTTGGGCCTGGGGTGGGTTGATAATAACAGTCGCGCTATCGGTAGCCCCGAGACTGTCTTCGATGGTGTATTGGAAGCGGTTGGGGCCGTTATACCCGTCGGGAGCGGTGTAGAGAATTTCCCCGGTACTGAGGATACTGAGGCGGCCACCCCGTCGGGGTAGTTCATCGGTACTTTTAACGCTAATGGTATCCCCAAACGGTTCGTCGGGGTCACTATCATTTTCGAGGACGGCAATACGAATCGGTTGTGCCGCAGATTGACTAAAGACGGTTTCGTTAGAAGCGCTCGGCGGTGTATTTACTGTAATTGTGACTGTAGCGCTGTCACTTCCCCCTAGGTTGGCTGCAACATAGTTAAAGGTATCCTCACCAATAAAGTCACTAGGGGCACGATACACCAGAGAATCCCCATCCTGGCTAATGCTACCTCCATTCTCGGTACTCGCATCAAAGTCAAGAATGGTAATTGGCCCACCTTCGATGTTGTTATCATTCGCTAGTACGGGGATGCTGACAGATTCTCCTCGCCCGACTTTAATTTCTTTATCTTCATCAGGATCGTTGTTGGCGACAACCGGTGTGTTTTCACCCCGAATTTGCACGGTAACGGTTCCTGAATCAGTGAGTCCATCGGGATCGGTAACCGTATATTGAAAGGTGTCAGTAATCGTTTGACCGTCAGGAATTTGTTGAATTTCATCAACTTCGGTGGGATCATAGGTATAGGTCCCCTCGGCATCAATTTCAACCTTAGCCCCCCGAGAACTGGTCTCTGACCCACTGAAATCTAGGTCGTCATCATCATGGTCAATATCGGTCGCATTCTGCCGTAACGACTTACTATTCGTTGTGTCGTTAACTACAAAGGTTTCAGTTTTGAGGAGGGGTGGATCACCAATACCTATGGAGAAATTTGAGGCAACTGGTGCATCATTAACGCCA
>SIHH01000002.1:2997-60104 GCA_004299065.1 Phormidium sp. SL48-SHIP
CGATCGCCGCACCGACTCATCGATGACAACCCCAGGAACCGGACCGATGCCTTGCGCGACATCCAAATCCCAAGTTCCACCCAAATCAGCATGACCAACCACCCGAGTCGACGCAGAAATTGTCGCCCCTGTCAAATGATGTAATCTCTCAAGAAACTCCGCCCCGGCATCCCCAGCCGCCACCTGACAGCCGTAGAGGGCGATCGCCCAGTCCCCTTTCCCCTGGCCCCATCCCTGTAAAATCGAGGGAGTTTCCCTCAGTGTCTGCAAATTCAGATAACCGTTTCCCAGCCTCAGAGAACCGGGACAACCATGAGCGACGATATGTAATTCTGCTAACCCCGGCCGGGCCGCGATCGCCTCCGAGACTTGCCCCAAACCATCATCATCGCCCCGTAGAACCAGCACCTCCACCCCAGACACCGCCCCAGCCGCCAGAGATTGCACCGAGTCAACCCCAGCATCGAGAACCACGAGGCGAGAGGAAAAAACAGACGAAGAGGAATAACGCATAACAGTTCTTAACCCGCAAGGAGTGAATCGACAACGGAGTCTTGAATCAAGTCAAGGAGCGATCGCATCAGCAATCAAGACCGGGCAACCTATCCCATCCTAGCCTGTCCCTTCCCCGAGCGATCGCCCCAACCGCTCAATCCCTTCGATCAATGGTTCAACCGTCGAGGGACATCAAAAGGTGTAGTCCGAGTTGACTCAACCCTTAACCTAGCCTCAGTTTGGACGGATCAACTCGGGGAATTGTTCCACTCCTTTCGTTACAAATTGTGACAAACATCCGGGAGCGGCCTAAACGGTTCAACACCAGAGCCTGTCATCCCCTAACCCTCCTAACCCTCCGAAGCCCCTGGGAACGCCCCGATGGGTGAGACCCCCAACAGCGGTAGAATAAGAGTAGCCCTGAAAATCCAGTTTTGGGAACTAACCCATTGCCAGGAGAGAGCTACAATGGTGGAGCGGTGATGGACGCCGCCGCCGAACTATTTGCCCTGAACAAGCCTCATGGAAGAAAACTTGGCAAAGTTGTACTGCCCCAATCCCACCTGTCAGGCTGTCAATGACGAACGCCATGAGTTTTGCCAAGTTTGTCGAACCCCGCTTCCCAAACGGTACCTTTGGGCGACAGTGCTGCGCGATCCCGACGATAGCCAACTGAGTCGAGACTGGGATGATCTTGATCTCGGTGAAGTCTGGTGCGATCGCTATTGGCACAAAGGCGATCGCGTCGTCCTCGATACCCGTCCCGGTAACTTTCCCGACCTCCCCGAAGTCGTCCCACCCCAACTCGAAGCCTATTTGCGCCTGTTTCCCTACCGCTGGCACGTCCCCCAACTCTACGGACGGGCCGGCGCCCCCTCCCAACTCAAAGGGCGTTCCATTTGGCTCCTCGACGAAGCCCCCATCCGTTGCGGCCCATCAGGAGTGTGGCTCCTGCAACCGAGCCTAAAAGAAAAATGGCCCGACGCCTCCCCCCTGCGTCAACTCAACTGGCTCTGGCAAATCGCTCGCCTCTGGCAACCCTGCTGTCAAGAAAACGTCGCCTCAAGCCTGCTCGACTACGATCGCCTACGAGTCGAAGGGAGCATGGTTCGCCTTTCTCACCTCGCCGCAGACGTTGATCCCCAAACCCTCAAACGTCTCGGTCACCGTTGGAGTGGCCTAATTGAGCGCACCGCACCCCCAGTACAAGCATTTCTCCAACAATTGTGCGATCGCCTCATCCAAGGAACCATCCAAAACGAGACCCAACTCATCACCGCCCTCGAACGAGCCATCCAACAGATCGGCGATCGCTACCACTACCACAATCGAGTCGCCGCCCGCACCGATCGCGGTCCCAGTCGCGCCCGTAACGAAGACGCCTGCTATCCCGTCAGCGGCCAACGGGGAGTCGCCGAACAATACCCCCTAACCCTCGTCTGTGACGGCGTAGGCGGCCATGAAGGGGGAGATATCGCCTCCAACCTCGCCATCCACATCGTTGAACAACACCTGCGCCCCTTTCGCGATCGCCATCACCGCCCCGACCGCGATCGCCTCCTCAACGGCATTCAAGAAGCCATCCTCAAAGCCAACGATGCCATCAGCGATCGCAACAACCAAGAACAACGCCACGGCCGACAACGCATGGGAACCACCCTCGTCATGGCCTTCGCCCAAAAACAAGACCTCTACATCTCCCACATCGGCGACAGCCGTGCCTACCTCATCACCCGCCATAACTGCTATCCCGTCACCATCGACGATGACGTCGCCAGTCGAGAAGTCCGCCTCGGCTATGCCTTCTATCAAGAAGCCTTACAACGACCCGCCGCCGGTTCCCTCATCCAAGCCCTAGGCATGGGGTCCTCCCACAACCTCCACCCCACCACCACCCACTTTGTCATCGACGAAGACTGCATCTGTCTCCTCTGTTCCGACGGACTCAGCGACTATGATCGCGTCGAGCGGATTTGGCAACGGGAAATTCAACCCCTCCTCAACAACGGCGTCAACCTGCACCAAGCCGTCAGCAAACTCGTTGACATCGCCAACAATCAAAACGGTCATGACAACGTGACCATCTCCCTACTACATCTGAGCGTCGAAAAAAAGTCCCCAACCCTTCCCTCCTCCCAAGATTTGCTTAATTGTCTGCAAAAGCTACCTCGTTCCCTGCCCCCAGATCGCGATGAAACCATCGGCTTTCTTGGGGATGAAGACGAATCCGACCGTTCAGACCCGACCTCCGCCGACCTCGACACCACCGAACTACGGGTCGCCCCAACCCGTCGCTCCTACTGGCTGCCCATCACCCTGATCATTATCATCCTGGCGGGCCTGCTTGCCGGTCTCGCCTACGCCTTCAACCAGCGTAACCGTCCCGAGGAACCCGAGCCACCCGCGCGGCAACCCCTATCCCAAGACTCATCCCAAGACCTCCCCGAAGACGAAGGCATCGCCGCCCAACTGCAAGACCCCACCCCCATTGGCGTTGGTGACATCTTGCGTCTGGACAATCCCATCGACCTCTACAGTAACCCCGCCACCACAGCCCCACCCCGTAGCTTCCCCACCGAAAATCAGGTCTTTATCGTCGAAACCATACGTCGTGCTGATGCCGACTCCCCTCAATGGGTGCGACTGACTCCTTGTACCCTGTTACCATTTCCCGTCGGGGGCTGGGTAACGCTTGAGGATCTCAACGCCGCAGAATTTTCCCCGGTCGAAGAACCCCCCCCTAACTGCGATCGCCCCGAGTAACCTCCAACTGGCTCACCATCGCCGCCATCCCCCAAAACAGCGCTTCCTCATCCAACACCACCTTAGGGGCTATCTGAGGGGCGATCGCCTGCAACCCCGCCGCCAGCGTCGCGCCATCTCCTCCCGTCAACACGATCGCACTCTCGGGAAACCGTTGTTGCCACTGTTCAATAAACTGCTCAACCCCAGCCAACAGCGTATAGAGAATACCACTGCGAATCGCCTCACCCGTCTCTAACGCCCAACGAGGGGGCAGTTCTCCCCCCGTCATATCAATCTCATCGCTTAAAGCGGTTCCCTGCACCAAAGCTCGGGATTGTAAGCCTAACCCCGGCAAAATTGCCCCTCCGACTAGGGATTTCTCTCCATCAATGCCGGTCAACGTCAAAGCCGTTCCCCCATCAATCAACAACAGCGGAACCCCCCAGCGTTGCCCCGCTCCCAACGCCGCCAACCCCCGATCCAGCCCGAAGCCCCGATAAACTCCCCCCAGAGGCAACGACACCGTCCCCAAATTGTAAATTGGGGTCTTGGGGGGTAAATACGCTTGTAGCCGTTGCCACTGTTCGGGAACTACGCTGGCCACAACCCGGGGAACCTCCGGACTTAAGCCAGACCACCAGGGCAGTTTTGCCAACGAGACCGGCGTTTCCGAAGCCTGTAAATGACGACTATGACCCCTAGCCGCGATCGCCCCCGACTCAAACTGTGCCCAATGAGTACGAGAGTTTCCCTGGGCTATTGCCAACCAAGACTGGGACTCAAAACCTAACTGTGCCATAGTCCTTGCTCGATCTCACCATTACCAATTCTCCAGCCTCATTCTCCCCCAAAATCTTGTCCGGTTTTCGCCCAATTCCGCTCCAGCAAAGGTTGACCGATCCCGATTCCCAAACCCGTCTAACCCCTGACACCTGTTGCAAGTTAACAATTTTTTAACGACAATAAGGATCAAGTGTCCCAGCGCTCGACCCTTAGCTTTTTTCTCAGCCATCATCACCTCAGGATGCAAGCCTAAAAAACCGTTATTCCTCTAACGAGGCCTTGACCAGAACGGAGTCTCGATTTTCCTACCCCTACGTAAATTTATATGTCTTTCTCCCTTCCCTCCACCAACCCACGCCGAGATAAAGGATCTCATTCTGGCGATCACTCCTCCGCGCAGCCGAGTTCCGAGAAAGAGTTAGAACGCAACCCAGGGAATCTCAACCCCAGTCAAGATGCTGCCACCCTTGATCTGCAACGTCAAGTCAAACTGGCGAACCTGATCAACGAAATCAATACCCAACTCAGTAGCACCCTCGAACTCGACGACATTCTCAACACCGCCTGTCAGCTTCTGTGTCAAACCCTCAACTGTAGTCGCGCCAGTGTCTTGGTTCGCGAAGAGGGCGATCGCGAAACCCTGGTTACCCGAGGAGAATATATCGATGGTGATTATCCCAGCCAACTCGGACTCAAGATTGACGCCAAAGATAACACCCATATTCAGGTTTTAATGTCCGATGATAGCCCCGTCAGCGAACGGGATATGGCTCAGTTTCCAGGCTTAGGCCGCGCCACTCGCAAAGCCCTTAAGCGGCTGCAAGTCAAGTCAATGCTGGGGATGGCTACCCGCTATCAAGGGGAGGTTAACGGCATCATTGGCTTGCATCAATGCGATCGCCACCGAGACTGGCAACCCTGGGAAGAACAACTCCTCGAAGGGGTGGCCCGTCAGCTTGGAATTGCCATCGATCGCGCTCGCTTATATCAAACCAGCCAGGAAGCGGCCGCCCAAGAAGCCTTTCTACGTCTCGTCACCAATAAAATTCGCAACACCTTAGACGTTAAGACCATTTTAAAAACAGCCGTTGAAGGAGCGCGACGACTTCTTAAAGCCGACCGAGTGGTCATCTATCAGTTTCAGGATGACTGGAAAGGACAGGTGGTCGTTGAAGATATTACAGACTCCTGGGCGTCGGTTTTAGGAAACATGGGCGCTGATGATTGTTTTTCCGGGGAATATGCTCATTTATACCGGGAGGGGCGAGTTCGCGCCATTGATAATATTGAGACAGACTTAGATTTAGATGCCTGTCATGCGGATTTTTTGAGAACCTTAGATGTTAAAGCAAATCTCATTGTACCCATTCTAATTGGACAAAATCAAGAGGGCGATTTACCCCAACTTTGGGGTCTCTTGATTGTGCATCAATGTCGCAGTCCACGTCATTGGCGAGTGCGTGAAAGTCATCTCATGTTGCAATTAGCCGATCAGTTGGCGATCGCCATCCAACAAGCCGAACTCTTTGCCAAATCTCAAGCCCAAGTTGAACGAGAATCTCTGTTACGACTGATGACCGAGCGGGTTCGAGGAACCCTAGATTTACACGAGATTTTACAAACCGCTGTCACCGGGATTCGCAGTCTTTTAAATACCGATCGCGTCGTGGTCTATCAATTTATCCATGCCGCGATAGGAGGATGGGATGGGGATGTCGTGGTTGAGGATGTTGGCAACCCAAAATGGTCAATTATTCACCAGAAAACCTGTGATGATTGCTTTGGCGGTGAACATAGTCAACTTTATTTAGAAGGACGAGTTCGGGCGATTGATAATGTCTCGATTGATCCTCAATTAGATGACTGTCATCGGCGTTTTTTGGACAGTATTTCCGTTAAGGCGAATCTGATTGTTCCAATCGTGACCAATCCCACAAAATCAAACGATGCTAAACCTTATCTCTGGGGGTTATTACTCGCTCAAGCCTGTGAACAGCCCCGTCAATGGCACAAAAGAGAAATTAGTCTTTTAGGTCAATTAGCCGAACAAATTGCGATTGGCATTCAACAAGCGGAGTTATACAATCAAACTAAAACTCAAGCCCAAGAACTTCAAGCCACCTTAAACCGTCTTCAATCAACTCAGTTACAGTTAATTCAAACCGAGAAGTTATCAGGATTAGGGAAAATGGCCGCCGGTGTCGCCCATGAAATTAACAATGCCAATAATTTCATTTTTGCCAACTTGCATTATGTCCAAGAATATGGGCAAGACTTACTAAAAGGACTGGCTCAGTTGGACACCGAAGCCGCGATTGATTTGAAAGAAGATCTGGATTTTGACTATATTCAGGATGATTTTCCCAAGATGCTAAAATCGATGCGGGAAGGGAGCCAACGGATTCATAATGTGGTGCGATCGCTGCAAACCTTTTCTCATTTGAATGAAGCAGAAATCAAACCCGTCAACTTACATGAATGTCTCGAAAGTAGCTTAGCCATGTTGCGGCTACGCTTTGATGCTAACCTACAAATCCATAAAGACTATAGTGAGGAAATGCCTTTAGTTGCCTGTTATCCAGGACAAGTGAATCAAGTCTTTTTTAACCTCATTGAAAATGCCCTAGATGCCTTAGAAACAGATAAAAAAAGTGGCCAAAAAAGTGGCAAACAAAGCAGCGAACTCCGCTTGCGGACAGAGGTATTATCCGACGATTGGGTTCGCATTTGTATCGCCGATAATGGGCCGGGCATTCCCCCAGAGATTCGCGATCGCATCTTCGACCCCTTCTTCACCACCAAAGCCGTGGGATCTGGCACCGGTTTAGGCCTATCAACCTGTTATCAAGCCATTGTCCAGGGACATCGCGGTAAACTGTATCTCAACGAGAACGATCAACCGGGAACAGAAATTTGTATTGAGTTACCGGTTCATCGAGATGATTGCCGTTAACTGTTCATCTTGTTCATCTTGGGGGTATCCATGAATTTAATTCGAGATCGTTGGCCTGAGTCTTCTCAGCCTTGGGGGAACCGTTGGCGGGAGATGTCTCGCCCCATCTTGGCGCTGATGTTGGCCCTAATGCTGCTGCTTTGGGGAATGCCCGTTGCAGTGGCAGACCCGTCCATCAGTGCCGCTGATTTGCAAGAACTCGAAGACGTGAGCGATCGCGCCCGAGAAGCCGCACAACGAGGCAACTTTGCAGCCGCCGAAGCCCTCCTCTCAGCCCTAATTGAGCAAGTTCCCCAAAATCCGGCCCTTTGGAGTAATCGTGGCAATGTCCGAGTCAGTCAAAACAAGCTCAATGCTGCCCTTGACGACTACAATCACGCCATCGAACTGGCCCCCGAGTTCCCCGATACCTATCTCAATCGAGGCACCGCCTACGAAGCCCTAGGGCGCTGGGATGAAGCGATCGCCGACTATAACCGCGTCCTAGCCCAATCCGCAAACGACGTAGCCGCCTACAACAATCGCGGTAACGCCAAAGCCGGACAGGGAGACTGGCCCGGGGCCATCGCCGACTACCGCCAGGCCATCGAACAAGCCCCCGACTTCGCCCTAGCCCGGGCAAATTATGCCCTAGCCTTGTACCAAGTGCAACAGTCGGGCGAAGCCCTCCAGGAAATGCGCAATCTAGTCCGCCGTTACCCTCAATTTGCCGATATGCGGGCCGCCCTAACCGCCGTCTTGTGGGATATGGGGAAACAAGGGGAAGCCGAGAGTAACTGGGTGGCCGCTGCGGGATTAGATGGCCGATATCGTAATCTCGACTGGGTGAGTGATGTACGCCGCTGGCCACCTCGCATGGTGCAAGCCCTAGAGAAGTTTTTAACTCTCAATCCCTAGACTCTCAGGCAGTGGATTAACATGAGGCTAACCTAACCCACGAGGGGGTTATCCCGTTCCCGCCAATCCCCGTCATCATCCTCAAGGCGATCGCGCTCATCCTCGCGTTCAGGCCGCAGATCTCGCAGTTCCCGTTCCTCCCGTTTCTCCTGAGCCCGCTGGGCTGACTCAAAGGCGCGATCGAGGTCAGTGCTACAATCAGTCCAATAGCCACCCGACTTGCGACGGCGCAAGATATCTCGAACCGCACCGATGAGATCAGCAAAGGTATAGCCTTCGTTTTCAATCGCTTCGATGAGGGTTTCGAGTTCTTCAGATAGAGCTTGACGTTTTCGTTTAGAAAGATTGCGAACTAAACCAACATAGAGGGAGTCGTAATCATTCATCATCGGCTGTCATCCAGTGGGATTCAAAAGTGTCACAATGAGTCTGGGAGTGTTTAAGAGACTCCCCATCGATGATATCCCACTCTCCGCCGTCTCCGTCACCCCATATTCTCTCAATCGATTCTTGATCGACTGGGCTTGATTGTCTATGAACTCTATTTTTGCTGTTATCGTCCTCTCCGCCATCGGTTATGTGGCGGTGGGTATCCGAATTATCAATCAAGGAAATCTCGCCCTGGTCGAGCGTTTGGGGAAATACAATCGCACCCTGGCCGCCGGGTTAAGCTTTGTTGCGCCGGTGGTTGAGAGTATTGTTTGGGAAGATACCACCCGAGAACAGTTCTGTCGCGTTGATCCTCAGTTAGTTATCACCAAAGATAATGTCTCCTTGGAGGTGTCAGCCGTGATCTACTGGCGCATTTTCAATTTGGAGATGGCCTATTATGAAATTGAAGACGTAGCCGCCGCCTTACAAAGCCGCGTCACGACCATTATCGGTGCAGAAATTGGACAACGGGAATTAGATCGAACCGTTACAGCGCGAGCGGAAATTAACCAAGTTTTATTAGAACAGATCGAAGACGAAACCCAGGAATGGGGCATTAAGGTGTTGCGGGTTGATATTCAAAAAATCAATCCTTCTGCGACGGTCTTGGAATCAATGGAAATGGAACAAGCGGCAGAAATTAAAAAACGTGCCTCAATTTTAGAAGCGGAGGGAACAGCGGAATATATGAAAAATATCGCCCGCGCTTTAGAATCGCGTGAAAATGCCCGAGAAATTTTGCACTTTTTCATAACGCAACGCTACGTAGATTCAAGCTTTAAGTTGAGTCAAAGTGACAACTCGAAAGTTGTTTTTATGGACCCGAAAGCGCTCTCTGAAGCCCTTGGCCCCATTTTGGGCGATGATTTACCCCCTTCAGGACCGACAAATGGTTCCCGAGAACCTTGATGGGAGAGGGGTTCAGGATAACCAGGAATTAATTGTTTATTGTGGGTCTTCTGAATCTAGCGTAGCGTAGGGGCGAAAGATTTTTCGTCCCTACAGCAACGGATGTAATCAAATTCTCCTTATCACCCTAAACCCAGAAGACCCTTTATTGTCCGGTTACGGATAAGCCTTCAACTAAAATAGAGGGAGTATAACAGGAACCATGCCAGCGGGCATCACCTGCCAAACGGACAACATTCTGCAAGGCCGTATAAACATTTCCTGAGACCATCGTATCTTTAATTCGTCCGAGAACTTGCCCCTTCTCAACGCGATACCCGAGGGCAACATTGATAGAAAAATCTCCCGAGAGTCCGCCACCACTGCCGAGAATTTCATCGACAATAATGCCATGATCGAACTCAGCAATGAGATCCTCTAAGCGGCCTGATCCCGGTTCAATCATGAGATTAAACAGTCCGGGGGTGGGATAACTCGATAATCCCGGACGAAAGCCATTGCCGGTGCTACCACTGCCCATTAAACGACCAATGCGGCGATCGCAATAAAACAGTTGTAACACCCCAGCCTCAATAAAGGTCAGGGGACGGGTTGGCGTTCCTTCATCATCAAACGGACAACTATAGGGACCCAACTGAGGCCGTTGAGAGATGGTCAACAGCGATGACAGTACCGGCTGATGCAACCGAGAACTCCAGGGGGAGGACTGTTCGAGCGCCTGCTTCCCATTCAGGGCCGCCTGAACGGTTCCCCAAAATAAATCAGCCGCTTTGGCGGTAAACAACACCGGTAGTCGTCCACTGGGACAAGACACATTTTCTTTAGCCCAAGCGAGTCGTTGTAAGATGGGTTGAGTGAGATCCGAGGGATTGAGGCGATCGCGTTGGCTTTCCCCATCCGAGACCGTGAGAAAATCATCGCCACGCACCCATTCGACGGTTACATCACTGCTTAAAGTAATGTCCGTGTAAGAACAGTCCAGTCCGGCGGTATTGGCTAAGCGAGTTTGTTCATGGTCGCATTCCCACGCCGCTGTACAGAGCGTTTCGGGATAGAGATCCCGGATTTGCGCGATGCTTTCGCGGCCCCAACTCAAGAGTTGTTCAACGGAGACAGCCTGGCCCACATCCCAATTTGCCGTGGGGTAGGGGTCTTGTAAATCCGGGGACTGGGGGGGATTGAGGCGACTAATACTGAGCGCGCGCTGGACCAGTTCCTTGGCGGAAACCTCCCCGTAGGCCACCGCCAATCCCGGTTGGCCATTGCGCCAAACCCGAAGGCTGAGGCCTTCGGATTCGATACTTTCGAGTTGTTTGAGGCGATTGGCTTCAAAATAGACCGGACGGGTGTGCGATCGCGATTGAAAGACCTCGGCCGCTTCAGCGCCCTCTTGTAATGCTAAATCTAGGAGTTGTTCTATCATGACGGACGCGACAGTCTCAGGGTCTCAACTCTACCGTAGGTTCAATTCTGGCAAGAGCCAAAATCCGGCGAAGGCTTCCACCTCCGGCGAGGACTGAACGGCTAAGAAATGCGCTCCACCCGCCTGATCTTTCTGGGCTTCAAAGGTTTTAGCATCGTTGACGCTACTCTCATTGGTGAGATCGGCCAACACCCAACTTGAGTCATCTTCCGTTTCCAAAATCAAGCGCGGCCGGGGACTGGGGACAAATTTGATAAAACCAAGTTCCAATCCCGACATCCAGGCGGCGATGGGGAAGGCGCGGGGAGAATAGATAACGAGTCCGGGGATAATGCAATCGCCATCGAGGTTCAGCAGTTCGAGAGGGAACGATTCACCAAAATCAATGTTCCAGTCGGGTAAATCCGCAAAATCAGCGGCGCTGAGGCTGACCATGGCCCATTTGTTGCCCTCTAAAGCATCCGGGAGAGGGCGAGGCGCTTGGATTTCGTAGCGCACTGAGGCCGAGCGCACGGCGGCTTCTTCATAGCAGGGATCTTGAGGATAGACCGTCGCCATGCGGTCTTCGAGCCATTGGTACAGGGCCAGGGTGCGCCGACTCACCTGAGCGTCTAGCCCCATATCTTTACAGGCTTTGACGATCATATTGTTCATCTGTCGCCGAAAGAAGCGCACCTTGGTGGGGGGGGTGGGGGCTTCGGCCATGGCCTGGGCTAAGGCGTCTTTTAGCCAGGTTGAGTTAACGGTGCTGCTTGAGCAGTATTGGGAATAGCGAAATAGATCCTCGGGCGATCGCGAGACCGATAGCGGACTTTCACAAATCAGAAGTTCCCAGCGTTTTTTTTGCGTTTCGTCCACCAAGGGACGAGAGTAGAAGTCGAGTTCCCAGACAGTTCCCATGCCAAATTTCTAAATTGCCAAATTTCTAAGTTGCCACTGTTTCTATCATAGGGGCTATTGACCCCTCAGCTGAGGCGATTCATCCTCACCGGGGTTGAGGTGGCCCGGCTGTACCTAACGGCGATCTAGGCGTTTGAGGGTTTCGAGGGTATATTCTGAGCCAGCAAAGTCATCCTGTTTACGAAAAAGCGCTTCTGCGGTTTCTAAATCAGCGATGGCACTGTTGAGGCGATCGAGTTCCAGGTAAACCATAGCCCGATTGTAGAAGGCTTTGGCCGATTCGGGTTCGGCCACGAGCGTCTCGGTGAAGTCATTGAGGGCCTGATCGTAGTCTCCGAGTTCAAAGTAGAGACTGGCTCGATTGAAGTAAGCGTCCCCATAGTCGGGGTTGAGGGCGATCGCCCGGTTGTAGTCCTCCAGCGCGGCCTCACTGTCCCCCAGGGCGCTGTAGGCGCGACCTCGATTGGTGTAGGTGCGGGCATCGTCTTGATCGAGTTCTAAGGCCCGCGTAAAATCGCGGATCGCCCCGTTATAGTCCTCGGTTTTTAGGCGGGCGATGGCCCGGCCGTGATAGCCTCGGGTGCTGTCGGGAGAGAGGTTAATGGCTCGGCTAAAGTCATTCACCGCCGCCTCGTAGTCTTCAGCTTCTAAACTGGCCTGGCCGGCGGCGATCGCACTCAAATAAGGCTGACTCAGCGCTGATTTGCGCAGTTGTTCTTGTCGCCAGGAGGAATCGACATTTTCCGGAGTCTCCCAGCCAAGATTTTCCGTGAGACTGCGAGAGTGTACCGAGAAGGCGATCGCCATTCCCACCAAACCGACTCCAACGGAAATCAGGGTGGTTTTAACCTTAGGACTGGGACTCATGAGCAGCATTTAATCTGGGGTGAGATAGCGTTCAATTAGCAAGATAGCCACAATATCATCGATTGGCCGAGGTGGAAGTCGCAATCCTTGCGGAATTAAGCGTTTTAATCCCCGTGGGGGATACATCGACCAATAGCGATCGCGAGCCGCTAAGGTACTGTTCTGTTCATTAACCGTTACCAGCCTTAAATCCGGAAGTTCTTGCCGAATACGGTCTTGCCACTGGCGCGAGGTGGTGCGATCGCCGATAATCAGTGTTGTACTACCAAAGCGATCGCACAGAGTTTGTAGCGTCTCTAGGGCGCGATCGCTGGCCACCACTTGAGCGTCCAAGACTTTGTCAAATCCTTGAACCACCGCCACACCACATTTATCGCGGCCGGGGTCAAATCCTAATAGGGGTAAATTATCGCAGCAGCCTTGTGTCATAGAGGATTGATTACCATTGAGCCGCCATGATTCCTCAGCAGACTCTCAAACGCGAAGCCCAAACGATGATCTCGAACCGTCAACTGGACCGACCTGAATCTTGGGGTTGAGTTTGGGGTTGAGTTTGGGGTTTAATTTGGGGTTTAACATTAAGTATTGTATAGCATAGAGCCAGACCTTATCCAAAACGCCGATCCCGACTATGGCCACAGCCGTTCCCAACCCCACTTCCCCCGAAACCGCCCCGACTCAGACCTATTCCTGGCAAAACTACCGTTGCGCCTACGCCGTCCACCGCCGCGATTCGAGCCAAGGCCAGCCCCTCGTGCTCATCCATCCCATCGGTGTCGGCTTATCGCGCCATTTCTGGCAACGATTCTGCGACGAATGGCAGCATCAGGGGCAAACCAATCCCCTCTATGCCCCTGATTTGCTCGGCTGTGGCGAGAGCGATATGCCGCGAATCGCCTACCGTCCCGAGGATTGGGCGCAACAATTGCAGGCCTTTATCGATCGCGTCATTCAAGAACCCGTGATTGTGGTCGTCCAAGGGGCCTTATTTCCCGTCGCCCTGCGACTAGCCCAACAGGCCCCAGAACAAGTGGCTGGACTCGTCTTATCGGGGCCGCCGGCCTGGGGGGTGATGACGCGGGAGGCCAAACCACGGCAAAACCAACTCCTCTGGAATCTCTTTTTCGACACTCCCTTAGGCTGGGGGTTCTATCGCTATGCTCGCCGGGAAGCCTTCCTGCGATCGTTCTCCCAAGACAAACTCTTTGCCGAAGCCGACGACGTCGATGCCAACTGGCTCGACACCCTACAGCAAGGGGCCGCCGATTTAGCCAGCCGTCATGCCGTCTTCTCCTTCCTAGCCGGCTTTTGGCGTCAAGATTACGGCCCTGACATCCGTCAACTTCAGCAGCCGGTGAAGGTTTTATTCGGAGAAGGGGCTTCAGGGATTAGTCGACGGGGCAAAAACGACCCCGCCTCCAAACGCCTCGACGACTATCTCAGCCAACTCCCGAATGCCGAAGGAACGCTCATTCCAGGGCGAAACGTCATGCCCTACGAAGAACCCGAAGCCTTTGTCCGCGAAACCGCCGCCTTCGTACAACGAGTTGCCCAAAACCACTCATCGAGCTAGTCCTCTGGCTCCAATCCGGCGGCCCGCAGCTGCGATCGCAATCGCTCAGCTCGTTGGCGTTCGAGTTCAACTTGCTCGGCTCCCCATAATAGGAGCGTCCCCGGCTCATCCCACCAGCGTAGCCAAAAGCCGTTCCGATTCTCGCGGCATCCTTGCCATGAACCGAGGAACAGCCCCATTTCCGCAATCCAAAAGCGATTCTCTGCGTTGGCTGACACTAAGATATAACGTCCGTTTTCGTTGAGGCGATACAGTTCCAAGACCCCCGTTTCTGGGTCAAAAATACCGTAATTGGGGACTTGGAGAATTTGCTCGTAGAAAAAGAACTTGCCAGGGGGATAGGTTTCTTTGATTGAATACTCCTCTCCGCCTTGGTTTGAGAGGAACTCCAGCACTAACAGGGGCGGTTGTCCCTGGAGTTGGGGGGTATAGCTACGGACGACCTCCTCTCGCGCTACCGTAATCTCGGGGATAAAGGCCCAGTCTGGGGCTTTAATCACCAACTGCTCGTCAAGGGTGGCACAAATTCCGTAATTTGTGGACGCTAGGGCCGTTTCGGGAAGTCGTCCCGCGAGGCTGAGGCTTTCGCTGAGGGCGGCGGCGAGGGCAGGCTGATTGATATTATCCACAGGATCATCCGGCAGCACAACATCATCCGGTAACAGATCCCAGGTCACGGTGTGGGAGCGATAGGGGGCTAACATGACGACTCGTGCTGTTTGCAGACAGGTTAATGGGTTGAGATAATTTGATTGTACTGGGTCGATCGCGTCTTGTCTCGTCGGGTCTCTCGTAATTTTGGGGTAGATACGTTAGTTTCAAATTAGTGCAAGTCGAAGCTTGGCTCTTGTCCAGGAGTCGGCTTGTCTGAAAATCATGAATGTTACGGAGTTAACAGACTATGGCGTTACTGAATAGTAATGAAATCCAAACCAAAGCTAGTGAACTGGCTGATTGGACAGTTGAGGGCAAGGAACTCAAACGCACCTTTGAGTTTAAAGACTTTCTGCAAGCGATCGATTTTGTGAATAAACTGGTTGAACCGGCTGAGTCTGCTGGACATCATCCAGATTTGAGTATTTCTTACAATAAGGTGACCGTTAGCCTCACCAGTCATGATGCCGGTGGCTTGACGGAGAGCGACTTCGAGATGGCGAAAACGCTCTCAGCCATCTAGTCAGACTTTGGCGAAACGGGTAGAGAATCAGAGTTCTGCCAGATGTCAACCCGAGGAAAACGGCAGGAGAAACCACGGGCGATCGCAGTGAGTGTTATCATTTTCGCAACTCAAGAGCGGTGGCCAATCCACTCCACATTCAACGATGGTAGTTCCTGATCCTAACTTTCTCAGTGATGATGGCGAGCATCTCCAGGTCATTGAGCAGTTGTTTGATATCGGTGCAGCCCTATCGAGCCGTTATGATCTCGGTGAACTGCTGAATCTGATTCTCTGCAAAAGCCGGGAAATAACCTCTAGTGATGCGGGGAGTCTCTATCTCGTCGATCGCAGTTGCCCAGACTTCCCGGTGTTACTCTTTAAGGCGGCTCAAAACGATTCTCGCCCTGCGGTGTCGTTTCGTGAGTTTGCAATGCCTCTAACGAAGCAGAGTATTGCCGGGTATGTCGCCCTAACCGGAGAATTGCTCAATCTCCCCGACGCTTACCATCCCCCTGAGGATGCTCCCTATCATTTCAACCGCAACTTTGATGTAGACATTGGCTATCGCACTCGCTCTATGTTGGCGGTGCCGATGCGAAACCGTCATGGAGACACGATTGGCGTTCTGCAACTGCTCAATCGTAAACGCCAAGCTGATTTAATTCTACGTCCTGAGAATGTCATCGAGGCCACGGTTCCCTACAGCTCCTGGGAATGTCGAGTGGTGAAATTTCTGGCGAGTCAAGCGGGAATTTCGATTGAGCGTAATCATTTACAAACGAATATCGAACAGTTATTTGAGGGATTTATCCGCACTTCAATCCAAGCCATTGAGATGCGAGATCCCTGCACGTCGGGCCATTCGGAACGGGTGGCTCAGTTGTCGGTTCGTCTCTGTGAAGAGGTGAATACAGTCACCGAGGGAAGGTGGCAAGAGATTCACTTTAGCAAGGCTCAACAACAAGAAATTCGCTATGCGGCTCTACTCCATGATTTTGGCAAAATCGGTGTTCCTGAAGCCGTTTTAGTCAAGGAAAAGAAACTCTATCCTTATCAATTGGATCTCATCCGTCAACGGTTTGCTGTCGCTCGGCGTACTCTTGAACTCGATACGGTACAGGCGAAGTATCGCCGGTTTCTCGATGAATCGCAACAGGTAGAGCATCGAGATACTTGTCCCCATTGTGAGGCGATTCAGGCTCTCGATGAACGGTTACGGGAACAGTTGTGTCAATTAGAGCAGTATTGGCAGGTGATTGAATTGGCGGATAGGCCTCAACCCTTAGCGTCTGAGTCGTTGACGCTCCTTGATGAGATTGAAAACTATCATTATCGTGATGTTGATGGGAGTCTCACTCCGTTGATTACGGCTGAAGAATTGGAAAAATTACGGGTTTTATATGGAAATCTGACGGCTTTAGAACGGACTCAGATGGAGGCTCATGTGAGTAAGTCTTATGAGTTTTTAAAGCAAATTCCTTGGACGCAAAATTTAGCGGATGTGCCGAAGATTGCTTTTGCTCATCATGAAAAACTCGATGGAAGTGGTTATCCTCAAGGCTTGAAAGCTCCCGAGATTCCCTTACAGAGTCAGATTCTCACGATCGCCGATATTTATGATGCCCTAACCGCCGGCGATCGCCCCTATAAAACTGGCTTGTCTGTTACTCGCGCCCTCGAAATTCTCAATGAAGAAGCCAAGCTATATCATATCAATGCGGATTTATTGGCATTATTTAAAGAACGCCAAGTCTTTACCGTTTTAGGGCATCAACTTGAGTCGCAAGACTAAGTTTATAAAGTTCATAAATCATCGAGTTGGCACAACCTATAATCAAGTAACAGCAGGATGTCAGGTTCACAATTTCCCTTAAAATTTAAGAATGAAACCTTGTTAAGACAGGCATTTGTTCATCGTTCTTATGCCAATGAAAGCGCAGAACCCCTTGAGGATAATGAGCGGCTTGAGTTTTTGGGAGATGCCGTTCTCAACTTTATTAGCGGCTCATGTTTGTATCAAACCTATCCCGAGTTTAGCGAAGCAAAACTCAGTAAATTGCGAGCTAAGTTAGTCGGACAAACCCATCTTGCTAGTCTAGCACGACAACTGCATCTGAATGAGTGGATTAAACTAGGACAAGGAGAACGAAAAAATCGAGGCTATGACAAAGATTCGCTTTTAAGTGATGTGTTTGAAGCGGTGATTGGTGCGTACTTTCTGGATGCGGGAATTGAGGCGGTGCGGGAGTTGGTTGAACCGTTACTGACGAAGGCGATCGCCGATATGGAGAATGATACGACAATCGAGGGACAACTGCACGATCGCATCACTGACGCAAAAACACGGCTACAAGAGTGGGTTCAAAAGAACTACGGGGTTCCCCCTCAATATCGTGTCATTGAAGAACGTGGCGAACCTCATAATCGCACCTTTGTGGTGCAAGTGTTGATTCAAAATCAAGCGGCGGCAACTGGAACCGGATCACGAAAACGAGACGCGGAACAAAAGGCGGCGGCGATCGCCTTAGAAAAGCTGACAAGACGTGATCAATAATCGTGAGTGATCGTGTAATTTGGAGAAAATGGGTGTTCTTGAAATGCGGTGTAATGCGTTGCATTAAATGCAATTGAATGCAAAATTGTAGAGGAACCCACCCCTTACCCCTCCCAGGAGGGGATTTTTGCCCCTACAAAATAGGATGATTTACGGGATTTTAATCCTCAACCAACTCCAAATACTGAGTATCCAAAAGATAGGTTCCCCGTTCAAACTTAACCGTCCAAGTTTGTCCCGGATTGCGAGTGATAGCAACCCCTTCCATCCCCACATCGAGGAGATTTGGCGGCCGTAACATTGGCATTGGATCAGCCGTTTTTAGGTAAGGAGGGCGGCTCACCAACCGCACTTTCGCCCCAACAGTCAACTCAGCCATAGTCACTCGTTATTGTCAATCATTTGTAATCATTTGTAATGAATCGTCAATCGCAGCGAAAACCGTCAAATTCGTTATCTTAACCTAACGTGAAATGACTCAGTTTAGGGCGATCGCTGGCGGTAGAGATTACAAAATTGTTGCGTATTTAACTGAATCCTATACCGACGGAAGTTCACTGTCAACTCTGACCAACCGTCAACCGGGATCAACAGGTAACCATCAGCGATGATCCACCGTTAACAGATCTTCAATCGTTGCCAAGAGTTCAGCCGGGGCAACGGGTTTACCCAGATAACGATTAGCCCCTAAACTTTGAGCTTTTTGGCGGTGGCGATCGCCCGTACGTGACGTTAAAACAATCGTCGGTAGGCCATACCAACTCCCATGAGCGCGAATCCGTGCCAACAAATCAAACCCATTGAGAATCGGCATCTCAATATCCGTCACCAACAGATCCACCTGGCCCTGTCGCTGTTCCAACTTCTTCCAGGCCTCCTGGCCATCGCGACAAGGAACCACCGCAAACCCCGCCGAACTCAAAATCCTCTCAAGCGATCGCCGCGCTCCCGTCGAATCCTCCGCAATGAGAATCGTCGGGACCTCCGTTCCCCGAGACAATCCCCGCGTCTCCTGAAGTTGGGGGTCTGGACTGGCTAACTTCGCCTTCAGAAAGCGAGGTAAAATCGTCGGGACCGCCTCTCCCGTTCCCAAAATGGCGCAACCGGCCAAATAGGGGGGAATCGCCACCGTATCATCAAACGGCTTGAGAATCAGTTGTCGCTCATCGGCAATGCGATCGATGGCTACCGCCAGAGGTTCCGTCGCCCCCCGCAACACTAACACCACTCGCGGCCGATGCGACACCGTCGCCGCCGTCGGGTACGGGAGTAGATCCCACAGCGGCGACAACGACAACACCTGTCCACGCCAAGTCATCGATTGTTCTACCTCCTCCGGCCCGTTCATCGCCCCCAACCCTGGCGTTAACCGCTCCCCAGGGACAAACAATTGCCCCATACCCACGGCATCATCGTAAGGCAACACATCTAAAACCGTATCACTGGGAATCGCCACCAACTGCTGGCCAATCTGGCATAACAACACCGACAGCAAATTCAAACTCAACGGTAAGCGAATCGTGAACGTGGTTCCCTTCGAGGGAACCGTATCCACCTCAACACTACCCCGCAACTGTTGGACCTGAGTGCGAACCACATCCATCCCCACCCCGCGCCCAGAAATATCACTCACCGCATCGGCGGTGGAAAAACTCGGCTCAAAAATCAAATTCAGCAGCATCTCGCGGGGTAACTGGCTCATCGAGACTCCATCCCCCAATACCCCTCGTTCCAAGGCTTTACGGTACACCGACTCTAAATTGATGCCCCGGCCATCATCGGCAATGGTAATCACCACCTCACTGCCCTCTGTGCGTGCGCCTAAGTGAATTTGAGCCAGATCCGGCTTCGACAACAGCCGCCGCTCTTCGGGGGCTTCAATGCCATGATCCAAGGCGTTATTGAGCAGATGCGTCAGGGGAGTTTGCAGTTGTTCTAAGACAATGCGATCGACGAGGACATTTTCCCCAGAAATCTCCAAGCGAGAGGTTTTGTCACAGCGACGATTGAGCCGTTCTAGCTGGGGAATAAAGCGCTCGGCGAAAATTTTAAAGGGAACTAAGCGGGAGGTGGTTACCTCGTCATAGAGATGGTCAAGATCTCGCCGAACTTGTCCGAGATCCTGAGCCAGTTCGCGGCTGACAATATCGATGTCGAGGCGGGTTTCTTGGACTTGAGCAATTAACTCCTCGAAGGTTTGTAGGCTACTGTGTAGGGCGGTATAGCGATCGAGTTCTAATAAATCAAACTCTCCCGCTTCCTCATTCACTCCATCGGCTTGAGGGGGATGATCCAAAGTCGAGAGGCGGTCATAGAGGGTTTGCACATCATCGCGGACGGGTTTCACCTGTTGCACGATGCGCCGCAGGGTTTGGCTGGCCTGTTTGAGTTGTCGCTGTTGCAGGGTCAGCCGTTCATGGGAGACGATCAACTCGCCCACTAAACTGCCCATTAACTCCATACGCTCTAAGGGAATCCGTAACTGTTGCTGGCGCAGGGAGGGCGAGGAAGGGGCTTTGGTTGGGACGGAGGTTGTATTTTCTATATTTGTTGTATTTGCCGCCTTCTCTGGGGTCTGGGGCGGTTCTGAGGTGGTTCCGGGACTGGGGGAACTACCCCCTTGAGACTTTCCCGGCGACCCTCCCTGATCTAACTTGGGATTTAAGTTGGGATCTAACTTGGGATCTAAGTTGCGATCTAACTTAGCCAGATAGCGGTCTCGTTGCGATCGCAACTCCGTGATGAGTTGCTTGGCCAGGGGCCGTAGTTCGTCGGGATGGGTACAATCGTCGATCGCAGGACTCACCGCATCAATCTTGGCCACGAGCCACTCTAAACTATAGGCTTCCCCGAGCAACAGACATTCATCGAGAAATAGGGCGATCGCCTCGTGCAAGTTGGGCCGCTGTTCTTGCAAATGCTCCTCTAGGGTCTGCAAACAGGCCTCTAAATCCGAGGTCAGGGCCTGGCGAATTAGACGAACTTTCCCCGGCGAGACCGAGGTGGATGAGGCTTCTGGGGCAGAAGTCTCCTCTTGCCGAAGCTGTCCCTTAAAGCTCGTCAGTGCTGTCAGCAGTTGGGGATCGGGTTCTAAATCCATTCCCTGAGCCTGAGCCGACTCTAGCAACTCCGTTAGGGTTTCGAGTCCTTCTTGCAACAGGCCTAAGGCCGTCTCTTGCTGGTTTCCCTGAATTTTGCCCTCATTCCAGGCTTCGAGGAGATCTTCGAGAGGATGAGCCAGACGACTTAACCCCGGCATCTGGGCCACCCCAGCCCCCCCTTTCACGGAGTGCGCGGCCCGCATCAGCCCCTGATAATCGGGAGATTGGCCCGCCGTTAACTGTTGCAACCCCTCTTGCAACACCTGTAAATACATGGGGGCATCTTCTTCAAGAAAGCATTGTCGTGCTTCTTCGGCGATCGCCGCCAAAACATTGGGATCAAGACTGTAATTCATGGGCCGGTCATCATTGAGGGTTCAGTCGCGAACAGCAAATCTCTAACAGCAAATCTCTAACAGCAAATCTCTAAAGTCGGAACTGAGCCACAGAGTCTTTAAGTGTCGCAGCGGCCTGTCGGAGTTCTTCGAGGGATTCAGTGACCGTTTGTGCCGTCGCTGACGTGGTTTCGGTCATCGCCGAGACTTGTTCGACCATCTGATTCACCTGTTTCGAGGCTGAGCGTTGGGTGGTGGTATTTTGTGAAATGGCTTGCACATATTGATCAATCGTCTGACTGAGATCAGCTAACCCTTTCAACGTTTGTTTGGTTTGGGCCACCCGTTCGGTTCCCTCAGCCACCTCTGATTTTCCGACTTCCATCGCGTGTTGCACTTCAACGGTGTCCTGCTGAATAATCTCAACAATTTGCTCAATACTGCGTGTGGCTTCCGTGGCTCGTCCCGCCAGGCGGCGGACTTCTTCGGCCACCACCCGAAACCCTTGTCCATATTCTCCAGGTACGCGGGAGGCCTCAATACTGGCATTGTATGCCAATAGGTTGGTTCGTTCAGAGATTCCCGAAATAATCGTCAGAATTTGTAAGATTTGCTTGAACGAGTCCGTGAGGCGATCGACTTTACTGGCGGTTTCGGCCACAGCCGCACTGATGTTTTTAATACTCGACACTGTTAAGTCCATCACTTCCTCCCCATCGCGGGCGGTTTTAGCCCCCTGCTGGGCGATCGCCGCCGCCTGTTGAGCCGATTGGTCCACCACGCGAATCGACTCGACAATCTGGGCCACCGTCCCGAGAGTGCGGTTAATCTCCTGGGCTTGCACCGTCGCATCCCGCGACAGTTGCTGCATTACGGGAGTATTATCAGCCGCCAAGTCATTAACTTGGTTAGCGATGGTTTGCACCTGAGACACCAGCTCTCGCAGCCGGATAATGGTGGTATTAAAGGCATCCGCGATCGACCCGACGGCCCCATCGGTCACCGCCGCATTGACCGTTAAATCTCCCCGTTGCGCCCCTTCAATTTCGAGCAATAGGTTCATCACACCCCGTTGTAGGCGTTCCTTTTCCCGCCGTTGCTGTTCGGCTTCTTGGCGACGTAGGGTTTCTTGTTGTTCAACTGAGGCCATATTGACCTCAATGCTGGCGGCCATCTGATTGAGTTCCTGGGACAAAATACCAATTTCGTCGGTGCGTTCGGTACTCGCCACCCGCACTCCTCGTTCGCCTCGTCCCACCCGTTGGGCGAAGGCGGCCAAGTCTTCGAGGGATTTAGCGAAGGTTTTGGCCACCACGATCGCAATCCCACTAACAATCAACGCCGCTCCCCCACCCACGGCAATTCCGAGCAGTTGCTGGGCGCGAATGAGTTGTTCGAGTTCGGTTTGGGGCCGGGCCACGGAAACCATACCCACGGGGGCGACATCGGGGTTATTGCTTTGGGTATGGTCATAGAGGGGACGATAGACGGTGAGATAATTGTTGCCGTCGATATTTTCAACGAGGGAGACGTTATTGCGACTCTCCCTGAGAACAGCTTGGACAACGGGAGCGGGGGCTAGAGTTCCGATGGCGCGGGTTCCGTCTCCAGCATCGATGTTGGTGTTGACGCGCCAATCTTTGGCATAAACCGAGAGGGATTCGGCCCCGGCCAGTTGTTGAAATTCATCGAGCAGGGCATGATGTCGGTTATGTAGAACGCCGACAATGGTCGTCCCCACGATCGCCCCATTGAGACGCACCGGATAGACCACCACAGTGGTGAGTCCGGCTTGAAAGTCATCGAGGGCAAAGTCTCGTTCGGATAAGGGTAACGGTGGCGGTTGCGTCATGCGGGCCAGGGACTCTCGCAGGGGAATTTCAGCTTGGGGTTGCAATCCTAGGCGGCTGATAATCTCTGAGGGCAGAATTTCGATCCCTCGTTGCGGTTCGCCGCCCTCGAGGGCGCGGCGCACGATTTCTAAGTCCCCGAGGGCGATACCGGGTTCTGTGTCGATGCGCTGAAATTCACTGGCGTCAATGTCACGATCTGGGGCGGGAACGGGAGGATAGGGAGATTCGTTGAGGGCGGAGGTGTGAATTTTAATGCCCTGGGCGACGGTGTTTCCTCGCGCGTCGGTGAGGATGCGAAAGCTTTTGGTGGTATCGGCGCGGTTGCGATCGCCGGCGGCTAAGGCTTCGGTGGCCAAAGCATCGAGATAGCGGCGTTCTTGTTCAACTTGTCCGGGGTTGCTGAGGTTGATATCGCGGACGGCGACGAGTTGGGAGAGGTTTTCGGCTTCGGTGAAACTATCATCTTCGGTCCACATGACATAGTCGCTGGCCCAACTGGTGACATCGGAGTTGAGTTGGGAGAGGAAGTCTTCTTGAACTCGCTCTTGGGTTCGGGCCACCAAAAACACGGTGGTGATGGCCACGGGGATGACGGAACCACTCACCAGGAGGGTGGTCAGTTTGTGGGTAAAGCTGAGATCTTGCCAGATATGACTCAACCAGGTTTTGGCCGCTTTGGGGAGCGAGGACAGGCCCGTGGCTAACTCGGAACTGGTGCTTGAGGTGGAGATATCGCTCTGAGCGGGGTTGTTCTCACCCAGGTGGTTGAGGGCTTTACGGGCGCTAATGCCATAAAAGCCCTCGGGATCTTGACGAATGAGGTGTTCATAGAGCGATCGCGCCTCAACGAGCGCCCCCGACTGCTCGTAGCGGTTGGCTTCGAGCAGTTGTTCTAGGAGCGGATCTCCTGGCTCCGCCGCCGATCCGGGATTGGCGGCAGACGGGGAAGGGTCAGACAGCGATCGGGCGGGGCGATCGGACATGGTGGGGGCGAGGTAGAGGGAACAGGGGACAGGACGCGGGGCTATTGGATATGTTGATAGACGGCGTCGAGGAGTTCTTTGGGCGCGTAGGGTTTAATTAGGTAAGCTTGCGCCCCTTGACGCAGCGCCCAAAATCGGTCAAATTCTTCGCTTTTAGAACTACAAAATATGACCGGAGTGTCTTTTAATTCAGGGGTTTCGCGAATGGTGCGGCACAATTCTAAGCCACTTTTTCCTGGCATCACAATGTCTAAAATAAAAAGATGCGGCGGCGAAATGGATTTGAGTTTTTCCCAGGCTTCATCGACGGCACTGGCTAGGGTGACTTGAAATCCTGATTGTTCGAGTAATGCCCGCATCATTTTTTGTTCCGCGTGACCGTCTTCGACAACAAATACGTGTTTCATGGGTGTTAAAAAGAGATTAGGGTAGTGGACAGTTGATGGTGGCTCATTGAAGGTTGAACCGGGTTAAGTTGAACCGGGTTAAGTGGATGGGTTTTACCATTTTTTAAACGTTGTGCCATAGATGTCTGTCGGGGAACCCACCCCTAACCCTTCCTGGGAGGGGATGGCTGTTCGCCCTCCTCGGTGTTAGATGTCTAGCAAGCATTTCGAAGAATGGTATAAGTTGAAGGCTAATCACAAAAAAAGTGTATCGGTTTTCATTAGAATTCATCAGAACGGTTGGGGGAAACAGGGGATTTAGACTTATTCGAGTTGAAATTTTGCCAGGTTAGACCTGAGAATCTCAATATCCTGAGTCAATTGTTGGAGATGAGCGAGCATCTGTCGAGTCTCTTGCACAGTCCTGAGAGATTGGTCATAAATGTCTTCAATCTGGGGCGGTAGCGGTTCTGTGTCTTCAAGCGGCGGCCCATGCTTCTCAGGGCTGGCGGCTAGGGTGGTTTCAATGTCCTGGGAGAGATCAATCACTTGCCGGAGGGTGGTTTGAGTCTGTTGGACGCAACGGGTACTGTTGACGACCTCGGAGGTTCCGGCTTCGAGGACATCGAGGACTTCGGCGGTTTCTTGTTGAATCCCATTGATGAGTCGTTCGATGTCGGCGGTGGATTCGCTAATTTGAACGGCTAACCCTCGTACGTCGTCAGCCACTTGACGAAATCCGGCGCCTCGTTCGCCGGCCCGGGCCGCTTCGATGGCGGCGTTGAAGGCCAGGAGGTTAGCGCGTTCGGAAATGCCCACGACAACGGTGAGGATTTGCGAGACCTCTTGAGCTGATTCTGCCAGACGCTTGGCTTTTTTGGAACTGTTGGCGACGGTGGTGCGTAGGCTGTCGATGCTGCTGACGGCTTCGGAGCGTTCCTCACTTCCGCCGAGGGCGGTTTGGCTGATCTGTTGGGCTAGGGTGCGAATGTCTTGCTGACGTTGGCTGAGTTGGGTCATGGCTTGGCTGATGGCCGTGACTTGGGTTAGGGCGGTTTGTAGCTGTTGGGATTGGTCATCGACGCCTTGGCAGAGTTGATGGGCGGCCAGGTGGCTGTTTCGGCTTTCTTCCTCGATGCGATCGCTGATTTGGTTGGTTTGGCTGAGGCTACGACGAAGGCTGGCGGTGGTGGCGTTAAAGGCGTCGGCGATCGCCCCGATGGCACCGTCACTGAGGGGAGCTTGGACGGTGAGATTGCCCCGACGAGCGGCTTCGAGCCGTTCGAGTACATCCATCGCTTGTTGTTGTAGCCGTTGTTTTTCTTGCTGCTGTTGGTAATGTTCGCGATCGCGCTGTCGTTCGAGTTGCCCGAGTCGTTCTCCTTGATAGGTGAGGCGATCGATCATTTCCCGCAGTTGTTGGACAATGCCGCCAATTTCGTTGTCACTGGGGCTAATGTCTAGGCGGGCTAGGGGGTTCTCTTGGTTAACTTGTTCGCTGTAGTCGGCAATTTCTTCTAACTCTCGTCCCCAGCGATGCAAGCGCGGCAGAATCAGACTGAGGCTGATGACGGCACTCCCTGTGGCGAGAAGGGCAATCCAGAGATAGGGATGATCTGGCGACGGTTGCGCCCTCTCAAGTTGCTCTTCGAGTTGGCGGTCTAGGGGGACATCCTCGGAGGATGAGGGTCGCGGCGATCGCGGCCCGGTTTGGGGGTCGGGTAATAGCCAAAAGCTAGCCAGAGCGGCGGTTCCTAGGGGGATAAAGGCGGCGGCGATCGCCATCAGTTTCAATTTGACCCCGAGGGGGAATTTCCGCCGTTTGCGGCGCGATGGGGCGGGGGCAGGACTGGGCTGAGTGGGGGCCGGGGTCGCCAGCAAGGATTGAGGGATGGGGTTGTTTTCGCCAAATTGGGTATCGGCGAGTTCCTCGCTTGGGGGCGTTTCGCCTAGGGCTTTGCGGGCGCTTTGTCCCCAAACTCCTTCTTCATCCTGTTCGATAATTTGCTGGTATAGCTCTCGGGCGCGATCGCTCTCCCCGTTTTGCTCATACTGATTGGCTTTTAAGAGCAAATCGAGCAAATCCAGGGAGTGGGTCGAACTGACGGTATCTTGTTCGAGTTTTGGGTTAAGGTCCGAGTAGGGTTGAGCCATAATTACTCTGCATGAGGGCGCTTCAGGTCAGGGGCTGTTGCTGGTAAACGCCTGGGGATTGGATGCCGCTGTAGGGCATCGAGGAGGGCCTCGGGATCTAACACGGCGACCCCTTCGCGGCCGTCGTACACCACTTCGGGTAAGAGGGGTTGTAGTCTGGGTTTAAGTCGTTGTTGGACCCGGCGCGATCGCGATGAGGAAAACACCCGTTCTAGGTCGGCCACGACACAGGCGACGGTTTGCCGTTGTCGGTTGGGGCCAGCAGCCACGTAGGCGCGGCTGGAACGGTCTGAGCCTGGCGATTCTGACTCCTGACTGTGGCGGGTCAATAACAGGGCTTTCACGGCTTGGCCGGGCAAATTTAAGCGTTGGGAGGAAACCAGGGAAGGAAGGTCTAAAAATTGGCTGGTGTCTAACACCCAGGTTAAAACTCCTTGACGATTGATGACCCCCAGTAAGCTGGGCATCACACCAGGAATCGGACAAATCAATTGCCGCTCAATTTGCAAGGCGGCGTCAATGGCATTTAAGGGTAATGCGACCCGCACGTCTCCCGATACTCGAATTTTAAAGTAATCGCGTTCCATGATAGTCTCTTAGACATCAACCGGGTTATTTTGTAAAACTTTGCCAATTGACTCGACTAAATGTTCGGGATGAAAGGGCTTGGTTAGATAAAAGTTTACACCTAAGGTTTTGGCCCGGATGCGATCGAGAATCCCATCGCGACCGGTGAGCATAATAATCGGAATTTCCCGCAGTTGTCGCGATTGCCGCAGCATACTACAGAGTTCATAGCCATCGATGTCTGGCATATTGACATCCATCAAAATTGCCGCCGGTTTTTGTCGTACTAAGGCGGTCAGTGCCTGGGCTGGTTCGGTAATTCCTAAGACTTCATAGCCCGACAAACTTAGGATTCCTTTCACCTGTTTTTGAATAGTTTTACTATCATCAATACAGGCGATTAGGGGACGTGGTTCTGGTTTTTTGTCGGCTTTAGCCTTGGGCGCACCGGTTGTCCTTGATGAGTCGCTGGTTGATTGTTCCTGAATTTGTGTGACTAAAATTCCCTCATTCAGAAAGGGTTGTATCCAGGCCACCAGGGTTTGAACTGAGACTTTGAGTAACGTGGAAATTTCATAGAGGGAAAGCTGTTTACGAAAGATGCTGGCGGTGGCTTGAATCAGTTGATCTGGCTCATGACTCGATCGCACTGGGACCGGATTATGGTGACAGCAGGCTCGAAAACGGACTTGTTGCTGATCGGGCAAATAGAGATGGACAAAGGGAGAGGGAAGCTGTTTACGCCACTGTTGCCATTGAAGGGCCATCTGCCAGAGAGGGGCCGGAATCTCGGCTAAGGGGGTTTCCATTAACACGGGGTCAACTTTCGACCCTTTGGAAAACTCAATTTCTGTCTCAGGAAGTGCTAAAACATGAACCAAGGCTTCGAGACTCAGTCGCATCAGTAATTGACGCAGTTTCGACATCGCGAGTCCTTGGCCATGCCACCAGCGACAGAGTTGAGGATATTCATTCTCGCGATCGCTAAATTCGAGTTTGGCGAGATTGGGTTGAATCGTCCGCACCAGACATTGCAACCGTTCGGTTTTACCGTTGACGCTCGTGGCGTAGGTCAGTTTACCGGCTCGTAGAAACACCTGCCAACTGACCTGTGGATCTTGGGGATCGCCCACGGTGAGACACCCAGAGACTTGCTTATTGACAAGATGCTTGATGGCTTTACGGGGATGCGTGACCGTGCGGGTGACACGTAACCCAGTATTACCGGTCTGAGGGGGAGAATTACCAGTCATGGTTGCTGTGAACAGTTGACAGTTAGGAGAGCGGCGCGATACAGGCTCAATAAAGGGGTCGAGAGGGTTAAAAATCAATGCTCATCGGCGATCGCGGGAAAGGAATCACATCGCGAATGTTCGTCATCCCGGTGATCAGTTGCACTAAACGCTCAAATCCGAGTCCGAACCCAGCATGAGGAACGGTTCCGTAGCGTCGTAAGTCAAGATACCACCAGTAGTCCTGTTCATCTAAGCCGCTGGCGTGCAGACGTTGCTGTAACCGGTCCAGCCGCTCTTCACGTTGGGAACCGCCGATAATTTCTCCGATTTGAGGGGCCAGGACATCCATGGCGGCTACGGTGTTTCCATCGTCGTTGGCCCGCATATAAAAGGCTTTGATGCCGATGGGATAGTCGTAAACGATGACGGGTTTACCGATCAGCTCTTCGGTGAGATACCGCTCATGTTCTGATTGTAAGTCCATCCCCCATTCGACGGGAAATTCAAAGGCTTTGTTGGCTTGTTGGAGTTTTGCGATCGCCTCGCTATAGGTTAAACGCTCAAAGTTACTGTTAATGATGCCATCGGCGCGGCTGAGAACGGTCGGATCGATACGTTTATTGAAAAATTCGAGGTCTTCGGGACAGGTGTTGAGAACGGCGTTGACGATAAATTTGAGAAAGTCCTCGGCTAAGTCCATGTCTTGGCTGAGGTCACAGAAGGCCATTTCTGGCTCAATCATCCAAAATTCAGCCAGGTGACGGGAGGTGTTGGAGTTTTCAGCGCGGAAGGTGGGACCGAAGGTGTAGACGTCGCGCAAGGCCGAGGCCATGACTTCGGCTTCGAGTTGTCCGCTGACGGTGAGATAGGCGGGTTTCCCAAAAAAGTCTTGACGGTAATCGACGCTCTGGTTTTCGGTTTTGGGAACGTTGGCTAGGTCGAATTGGGTGACGCTGAAGAGTTCTCCGGCGCCTTCGCAATCGCTACTGGTGAGGATTGGGGTGTGAATCCAGAGAAATCCTCGTTCTTGGAAGAATTGATGGACGGCGTTGGCGGCGCTGTTGCGGACTCGGAAGACGGCGCCGAGGGTGTTGGTGCGCGATCGCAGGTGCGCGATGCTACGCAGAAACTCGAAGGAGTGGCGTTTTTTCTGGAGCGGGTAGGTTTCGCTATCAACGCCGCCGTAGAGGTGAATCTGTTGGGCCTGGAGTTCGAGCCGTTGACCTTTGGCGGGGGAGTCGACGAGGGTTCCTCTGACTTCGACGGAGGCGCCGGTATTGAGCTGTTTGATGAGGTTGGGGTAATCGGGACGTTCTGGAGCGATGACCACTTGTAGGTTGGCCAGGGCCGAGCCGTCGTTAACTTCAACAAAGCTAAAGTTTTTGAGTTCCCGTTTGGTGCGAATCCAGCCTCGAACAATCACGGTCTCGTCGGGATGACCGTGGCGTAAGATATCCAGAATTTTGCGGTGTTCCATAGCTTAAGCGGTGGCGGCGTCTCTTAACTGGCACATGATTTCAATATCCAGCCTACAACAATGCCTAAGCCTAGGAAGCGTACCGCCTGCCAAAATGGCTCTCGTAATTCTCGCCAGGAGAACAGTTGACTCTCAAGACGCAGTTCGAGGTCTTGGAGTTGCTGTTGAATCTGTTGTAATTGTTGCTGTAGGGTTTGTTGTTGTTGGCGATCGCCTTTGACTTGTTCGTAGCGCTCTCGAAACTCCTCGAAGGCGCGTTCGAGGGCCTGAAGTTCCTGTTCAAGCTCGGGATTGGGGGGTGAGGGGTCGCTGCGGCGATCGGGATTTGAGGACATGGATTTGAGGATGTGGGGAGACTCAGCAGAAGTTCCACGGATAACTCGGGGTTGGGGAATCGAGAATCCTCGCCATTTACAGTCGAGGATTGGCAAGGCTTAATCGTTCTTTTAATTGTTTAATCGTATTATGACAGTATTTTGATTTGATAGTTAAGCTGTTTAAGCCTTAGGTGACGGGCCTCCCATCTACGAAGAGCAAAAAGTGGACAAGTTCTAGGGTCTTTTGCCGGCTCCCCTGTTCTAAATGCCTAGGAAAATGTCAAAATGGGGAAGAACGACCCTTTGCGCTTCTGAATTCGTTATGACTGTATCTCCTTCAACCGTGACCCCCACAACCCCCCTAGAGGAGTTGGACACATTGCAATTAGCCCAGGCCCTGGCTGAGCGTCTGGCCATTCCTGAGCGAGATTGGCATCGTCTCAAGTCTAATCGCTCTGTTCGCGCCCAGGAGCAACTGGCGGCGGCACTTGTGTTTTTACTCAAGAATCACCCTGAAGAGGCTCTACCCCGCCTAGAATACGCCGTTGGTTGGCTGAATCGCTCGATTTCGGCGCCCCCTTGTCCTCAACATGGCGATCGCCGTTAAGGGGTCAGCCTCACATCATCTTTAATCATCAAGACGACGTCGGGTTTTGGGGATACATTTCCCCAGATGCAACTCCCGCTGGTGCGGATACCATTCCACCCGATCAAAGATTTGCCGGAGGATGTAAAAGCCTCGCCCACATTCGGAGGTATCCTCGGGCAAGTCGTGGTTAATGCGCTCGCAGCAGCATTGTCCAAAGGGTTCGGCTCCCTGATCACAAATCGTCCACCAATACACGTCTTTGCTCGCCCAGAAGCGAACGGCAACCGTTTTCTCGGTATCGAGTTGGTTGCCGTGGGTGGCGGCGTTGACAAGCGCTTCTTGAAGCCCCAAACGAAGTTCAGGCTCCAAATCCGGAGGGATTTCACTGAGAAGAAGGTCAAGAATTGGACACAGATAAAGCGTCGAAGCAAAACTGATTGTCCCTTGGCAACGCCCACTCGTCGGTGACAGGGGAAGAGCCATTACTGAAAAAACCATGGATCTCTCAGCTTAATAGAGGTTTACAAGGTCTAAGTGATAGGGTCATGGGAGTTACCGCATTTATCCAACGCTAATGCTTTTATTCTAGCGAAATCTTCCCAGAAATCGTCAAAAAATGCAAGTCGACTGTCTTTGAACCCCTCATCGGCACCCTGCAAATTAAGCGGCTCTTACCAGCATAACCGAGAGGATGCAGGCCGGTAGAATCGCAAAACCGCCGGGAAACTCCTCTTGAAACTTGAGTCTGCTTGATGGGAAATCGGGAGCTTGATTTGGTTAGAATGCAGAACCGGAACGGCATTTTTTCGGGTGATTAGCCGGGTGATTCGGCAGGTTATTACTGTTTGTCAAGGGAGTTCAGAGATCATGTCATTGGATTATGACGTTATTGTGTGTGGGGGAGGGCCATCCGGCGCCACGGCAGCCATTGAGGCGGCTGAAGCCGGATTGCGGGTTGCTCTACTCGAAAAGCAGCGATACCCCCGTCATAAGCCCTGTGGTGGGGGGATGCCAATGCGGGTGGGAACCTGGCTTCCTGGGGGCATTCCTGAGGGGGTGGTGGAAACGTCAGTTCGCTATCTCTATCACACTTGGAAGTTCCAAGAAGGGCATTTGGGGGCGGTTGGTCCCTCAGAACCCTCAGACCCCTCATCGGCGTCGTCTTTGGCGTTGTGGATGGTGCAACGCCCCGAGTTTGATAATGCTCTCGTGATGCAGGCGCAACAGGCGGGGGCTGTGGTCAAGGATGGGTTGGTGGTGCGATCGCTGACCCGAGATGCCGATGGCGTGACGGTGAAGGCGTCGGGTTTGGGGGATGGTCGTCGGATCACCTGGAGCGCGCGCTCGCCTCATGTCATCGGCGCCGATGGGGCGAATGGGGTGGTGGCGAAGGCGGTGAAGCTGCGATCGCGGCGGCGTTTGGCCTTTGCCCTGGAAACGGAACTCCCTCATCACTGGGAGTCGGGCCATCCCTATCTACGGCCTGATGTCGCCCATTTAGAGTATGGCGCGGTTCGCCGAGGCTATGGCTGGATTTTTCCCAAGGCGGAGAGCCTGAATATCGGGGCCGGGGTGTTTTATCCCCATAGGGGCCAACAGGGCAATTTCCGGAGCTTACGGGAGGAGCTAGAACAGGTGATTGAGGGCTATTATCGCCAATTTGACCTCAATCCGAGCCGAGAGCGGTTTCCTCTCTATGCTCACCCCCTGCCGCTATGGCAGGGACGGGAACCTCGACAGACCCCTGGAGGACAGGTTTTATTGGTAGGAGATGCTGCGGGATTGGTGAATCCCTTTTTTGGTGATGGAATTTTGCATGGGATCAAAAGTGGTGCGATCGCCGCCGGGGCGATCGCCAGCCAACAGGCCCATGACTACAGTCGCATCCTCCATCAGGAGGTGGCCCTCAACTTTGATGCCGCGCGACTACTGGCGGGATTTTTCTATCGCTTTCCTCACTGGTGTTTCACCCACGTCGTTCAGCGCCCTGACGGAACCGAAGTGGCCGCCCGGCTCCTAGCCGGAGATTTGACATTTTCGCGAGTCTCCGGACGCTTTGCCCAATACGTTGGACGCCAACTCCTCAAGAGAGCCTAATCTCGGGGCTTGCACCTTGAGTCTCTTCCAGGCGGCTATGACCGTCGATCCTCAAAATGCCGCAAATTCTACCACAAAACTCTAAAAACAGGATGGAGGGAGGAACCCCCTACGTGGCAATTCAATCTACAATTGATTCAGATCAACTTAGTCTTCAAGGCCTCGTTCGGCAAGGGCGAACCGTCACAAGACTGTTACGAAGCGGCTGAAGCTCAAGAGTTCAACGGGGGAGTTATGGATAAGTTACCCGTTAGCGTTGACATTTTGACCACTTCATCGTTTACCACTATCACTCATGCACTTTAGTATCGTCATCACCACCTACAACCGTTTAGACCTTCTCAAACGAGCGATCGATAGTAGTTTAGCGCAATCGTCTCCTTGTGAAGTTGTAGTGGTCGATGACTGTTCAACTGATGGAACTGAGGCGTACATAAAAGACTTACAGCAGCATCTGATCACCCAAGAAGATTATCGCCTCCTCTATCACCGCAATGAAACAAACTCCGGTCATTCAGCCAGTATGAATATCGGGGTTAACCGAGCCTCAGGAACCTGGATTAAACCCCTCGATGACGATGACTACCTAGCTCCCCACTGCATCCAAACCCTATGGCGTGCCATTCAAAGTCATCCAAAGGCTGTTATTTGTTCCTCTCAAGCCGATCAAGTTGATCCCCAAGGGATTGTGCTTCATCGAACTCCCCGTGCTGGCCCTGGAAAAGCCTTTGTCATTCCTCAAGAAGATATCCATTATGGGATGCTCCTAGAAATTGTCCCCTTTGGAACTCCAGTTCAGGTCGCCTTTCGTCGCAGCGCCTTTTTAGAAGTCGGGGGCTGGGATTCTCAATTTGACGGAAACTGCGATGATATTGACTCTTGGATCAAAATTGCCACCTTGGGCGATGCAATTTTCATCAATGACTGTCTAGCCTATCGAACAATCTGGGAGGGGGCATTAAATCATAAAATATCGCTCCAGAAGCGACTGGACACCAATATTTTAATGAAAAAAAAGATCTATGCCTGTGTCGATTCGAGATATCAGCCCTCGATCCCTAAGCTAGATCATGTTATTGCCTATTTGCGTCTTCATTGGGCCGGGGTGGCTTTAAAGCAAAAGCAGTTTCGGGATGTCCTATCAATTCTCTCCTTTGCCATCTTCTGTTTTCCCGCCTGGGAGTTATTAGTGCGTGCGGTCTTGTTTCGTCAAAGTCCTTGGCTGTCTCGCAGCGGCTGGTTTAAAGAGCATCCTTTCCGGACTCCGGGACAAGTGTTGTCAAAAGATGCCCAAAAATCCTTAGCTCATCAGGTTAGACTGGAGTCTGCTCGCTACAGTTTCCAACTTCAGCAAAGCTGGTTGGAGTTTAAAAAACGACAATGGAAAACAGGCTGGGCCTTGGGTCGCCATGCTCTCATCAAACTCTTGAAAGCTCCCGTATCGCACCAACTCTCCTCGCGCTGGAACATTCGTAAAATTCCGCTACATCAACAGGCCAGTGCTAATGCCAGTTTACTCGAAGATATTTATGATATTCTGCAACAAAAATATGAATCACGCATTCCCGATTTAAAAGTCTTGCAACATTATCTGCATTTACGTTGGAGCTGGGCGGCACTGAAGCAAGGTAAACTCTGCACGGGGCTGAAAATTGCTCTTCCTGCCGTCTTCGATCTAAAAGCTTGGCAGACTTGGCTAAAAATTGTACGCTTGCAACATCAACAAGAGCGTCATAACTCCGTGCGGCGGCAGGTGATTGATACCCTCGATGATCCTCAAGATGATTCTCCCGCTAAGTCTTAAGGAGACTAAGGTGGGGGGACTGGGGCGATCGCCCGCTCGACTGGGCCAGCCTGTTCATGGCACTCAATGTCACAATACATCCAGAGCCAACCTTGATACCCTACTGTGATTATGTCGAACACTCGTAGCAGCACATTTCTTGGAGGACTCCTCATCGGTACCGCCATCGGGGCGGTCAGTGGCATTCTCTTGGCCCCCAAGTCCGGTAAAGAAACTCGTCGTATGGTCAACAAATCCTTGCAAGCGATGCCCGAATTAGCCGAAGATATTTCTTCAAATGTGCAATTACAAGCCGATCGCCTCTCGGAAACCAGCTTACGCAACTGGGAAGCGACGCTGAAACGATTGCGCGAGGCGATCGCCGCCGGTGTCGCTGCCTCGCAATTGGAACAGGAACGCCTACGCCTGGCCAGTTCCGATGACGATTCCTCTGCTTCTGTGACTGATCGCATAACCCAGCCCCGTGAGTGACCCCATTTTTTGGTTAGGACTATCTGTTGGCCTGGTGGCCGTGAGTCTTCTGACTGTGTTGTTAGCCTTGCTACCCGCAGTTGGGGAACTGCAACGCGCTGCTCGTAGTGTCGAAAAACTGGCGGACACCCTCTCCCGAGATTTACCGCCAACCCTCGATGCGTTGCGTTTGACAGGACTCGAACTCGGCGAACTCTCTGATGATGTCAGTTCCAGCGTCAAGAATGCCGGAGAGGTTGTCGAACAAGTCAATCAAAGCGTCACTGGAGTCCGCAAACGCGCCCAATGGCTGCGCGGCACAACTCGCAGCCTCAGCAGTGGCGTTCGCACCGCCTGGACCGTGTGGCGCAATCCCTCGGCACTGCGCCAAGATGATTGAGTCTCCGATGGTTATTCACGGGCCGTTCATCGTCGATCGCGTTTTGGCTGTTCCGCTGTTCCCCCTCTGGCCATCCCCAACCCAGTGGGGTTAAGAACGGGTTGTGTTGCCTGTCGCCTTCTTGCCCCTTGCCTTTTTCCCTATGAAACCCAGTCAGCGTCAAAAAAAGAATACGTCTAAACGGAACCGCTCTCTTTGGTTTGAGAAACTGATGGCAATTCTTGCTGTTTTGGATGTGGGGTTGGTTTTATTTGATCTCAGCTATATCTCTTGGCGCAATTTTTACTATCGCTATGGCCCGGAAGCTATCCATCAATGGTATGACCCGATTAAAGGGATTGAACCCCATCGAGATACCGAGAAATATCTGGATACGGTTGATGAGTTCAGGGCCGAGGTGGCGGCCAACGGGATCAATTCTGAGGAGGTCGCTCCCTTGTTGGAGGAACTTGGCGATCGCAGTGAAACCATGATTGACGAGAATCCCTTTCAAATTGCCGATAAAACTGGAGATCTCGAACGCATCAAAAATCGGATGCGCGATCGCCTAAATAACGAATCCGCCAAAGATTCCTTCGATGAATTTTGGAGCCGCGATTACCTCACGTCCAACTCTTGGCAAGACGAAATGGACTTTTTTGAGTCGGAAATTCGTCCCCAACTGGAGATGAATTATTTCCGCTCGATTAGTATTCGCGGAACCTTTACAGACCGGTTTTGGCAAATTGATGTTTGGTTTATCCTGATCTTTGCCTTAGAACTTTTAGCCCGAACCTGGACAATCTCTCGTCGCACCAAACTCTCTTGGCGGGATGCTTGGCTGTTGCGCTGGTATGATTTCTTCCTGTTGATTCCCTTTTCGGGTTTAGGATTTCCCGTCTTTGCTCTCACTCGCCTGATTCCTGTAGCGGTTCGCTTAGATCAGTCAAATCTTGTTGATTTGAAGCCCTTACGCCGTAAAATCAATCAAGGGGTCGTCGCCGCCTTGGCTGGAGAAATTACGGAAACCGTCGTTGTTCGGGTGATTGATCGTCTTCAGGATGCCATTGAAAATGACGGTGTTGCTAATTTGGTGCGGTCCTCGGATCGTCAGTATATTGATATCAATGATCGTAATGAGGTCGAGATTCTCTCTCAACAACTGGTTCGGATGAGTTTGTATGAAGTCTTTCCGGAAATTAAGCCTGATTTAGAGGCGTTGCTTCTCCATAGTTTAACGAGTGGTGTCAAAGATATGCCACTGTACCAGAATTTACAGAATTTACCGGGAATGCAAGATCAGCCGGAACAGTTGGCTCGGGAGGTGATTCGTCGGACTACCGATAGCCTTTATGATATCCTCAAGGGTATGATTGAAGACCCCGTGGGGGCGGAACTATTTAATAATATGGCTCAAAATTTCACGAAGGTAATGCAACGGGAAATTGGCCAACCGGATAACGCCGCTGAAATCCAAATTTTGCTCTCAGACTTCCTAGAAGAGATGAAGATCAATTATTTCCGCCGCGAGGAGATTGAGGATGTTGAAGACTTCGAGGCGGTGATTGAAGAAACTCGTCAGTTGCGAGAAGCCGCTCAGAAAAAATAGTCGAGTCATGGATCATGGGCGTTGACAAAAAACGGTCTCCAAAACTACGATGAATCGGTGACTTGGCATTCTAAACAGGTCAGTTCTGTCGGAGAGAGCCAACCACGCAAAAAGTAGTAAATCGTCAGGAGATATTCATCACTGAGTTGAGTTGATAGCATTAGCCCCCGATGACTGGGCATCAGGGATTCAAGAGTGAAGATGGGATCTTGTGTTTCATTGGGATCGATGAAAGCGACATAGTCGGTGGGGCGAGGAATCACCGCCATTCCCCCCTGCACAAAGGAACTGGCACTGCGATACATCGATAACGCTCGTGTAACCAGAAGAATCGGGGAGTCGATGTCATTCTCGGCGAGTAGATCGCGTACTCCTAAGACACTACGTCGCAGATTGGGGGAATTGGGATCAATTAAAATACTGGTTCTGGGAACCCCCAAGCGGCTAAGAAGTTCGGCGGCGAGTTCCGCTTCATTGCTGGAGGCGGCTGCATCCTCGGATTCGGCATCTGGACGGGGAAAATGCAGCCGATCGCCGCCGCTGACGACAATACGGGTGATGCCTCCAGCTTGGTAGAGTTGATTGGCATAGAGGATGAGGTTGCCGCGATCGCCGAGTTGGAGTTGCGATCGCCCCTCCACTTGTGGCTCGACCGTGTCATGAGCTAATAACACCAACGTCTCCGCCGTCTCCGTTTGGGTGAGGTTAGCCAAGCGAGCCACCTGGCGTTCGACAGAGCTGTGATACACCCATTGCCAGAGAAACGGGGTACTAAACAGCCACAACAGCACAAAAGCACTGCGAATCTGATTCTGAGCCGCCTTACTGATGCCGCCATCGTTGATGCCTCGCAGACATTGAGCCAGTAGTAGCCAAACAATGCCCAGCGGTTTGAAGGGAAGCGAGAGAATGCCCCAGGCCGTGGTGGCCGTGCGATCGGTGGGATCAACAAACAGCAAGACCACGAACACCGCCAACAACAGACCGCCGAGAAAGGTGAAGTACGCCTTGGGAACAATCCTGAAAAAGACGTAAAAAAAGATAACCAGAACGAGCAGCCAGAGCAGGACTCGCGTCAGGACTAAAAACATGACCTTCCCTCTGTTCCCCCGAGTTCATTGTGGCATCCGAGCCAGGCCGACCTGAGCCTCTAACCCCTTAAATGTGAATTTAGGTTTCGGGTTTTGACTAATTGTTGCAATCTTTAGGTTTTCTTTAGAAGTGCCGATAAGATGTGTAACTGGGAGCTTTCGGGTTCTGAGACTGTGAGAAAGAGCGCCATGAATGTCAGTCATCTTCTGAGACGATATGAAGCGGGAACAACCCAATTTCAAGGAGTTGAACTCCCCGGAGCCAACCTTGTCCATGTCACCCTGATTGCGGTGAATCTGAGTCAGGCCAATTTAAGGGGGGCTGACCTGCAACGAGCCTTTCTAACCAAATCAACCCTGAGCCGAGCCAAGTTGAACTGGGCGAAACTCAACTATAGCAAACTCAGTGACGTCCAGGCGATCGCCGTAGATCTCACCAAAGCCGAACTCTGTGGGATCTTTGCCGTCAATGCCAACTTAGCCCTAAGCCAACTCAGCGGAGCCAATCTCCAAGGCGCGAACCTGCGAGGGGCCAATCTCCAAGGCGCGAACCTACGGGGGGCCAATCTCCAAGGCGCGAACCTGCGAGGGGCCAATCTCCAAGGCGCGGATTTAGCCTGGGCTAACCTATCCGAAGCCCGTCTAATCGATAGCCAACTCGACCCGGCCCAACTCACCCATGCCAACCTCAACGGGACTTACATCAACCGAAGTGATGTGCCGGTGCTAAATACCAGTCGCCCCAGTCCAGAGAACAACCTAAGGACAGTCCGCTGGGTTGGTGACGCCTCAGGGCAACGAAAGCGTAAAGCCACCCCTCTCCAAAACAGTCTTATGGTATTATCGTCCTAGGCTGACGGGTCTAGTGGCTAGACTCCGTTCCTAAGACGATCAACCAGTTAAACACATTCTGGCGTTTGGCAATGAGCATCACCGATGCTCAGATCCCTTTTGACGGAATACCTCCAGCGGTCTGACCGACAAAAGGGGGTAGCACCTGTTTAAGGGAGTCAAACGATCCAGCCAATCTGGTGAAGTGGGTATGCGCCCACTTTTTTTGTTGCTATTTGGCTTATGACCCATCCGCTGATTCCTCAAATCTTAGACCTTGCTACCCCGGTCGCCGAAGACTTGGGGTTAGATGTCGTCGCTGCGGTTTTTCAGACCAACCAGCGCCCTCCTGTCTTGCGGATTGACATCCGTAACCCCCAGGATGAGACGAGCCTCAACGATTGCGAAGCCATGAGTCGTGCCTTAGAGGCCGTGCTAGATGCCAGTGACTCCATTCCCGACGCTTATATCTTAGAAGTATCGAGTCCAGGATTATCCGACATCTTGAGTAGCGATCGCGACTTTGTCGCCTTCAAAGGATTTCCCGTCAAGATCACAACGAGCGAACCCTACAAGGGGCAAACCCATTGGACGGGTCATCTAATCGAACGAAATGATGACAAGGTTCGCCTTAGTTGTAAAGGGAAAGCGATCGCCATACCTCGGTCCCTTGTCATCAACGTGCAACTCAACTAACCCCCACTACGGTCACGAAGCACCACGTCCTCCCCTGACTTGACCCGAGTCAGACCGTCAAACGGTTCAACAACGGTCGAACATCAGCGGGAGCGTTCCTTAGACCCTTTTCATCCATCACTCAGTCGAACATTTATCAGGAGAGTTAAACATAATGTCTATGGTCAGCCTGCCCGGATTGGCAGAAATGATCGATAACATTAGCCAAGAACGGAACTTACCCAAACCCGCTGTCCAAGCAGCACTCCGGGAAGCCCTCCTCAAAGGCTATGAACGCTATCGTCGCACCCAACGTCTGGCCAAAGCCAGCAATAGCGAAAACGACGAAGCCCAATTTGACGACGACTACTTTGAAAACTTTGAAGTCGAACTCGACGTCGAAGAAGAAGGCTTCCGTGTCCTAGCGACCAAAGCCATTGTCGAGCAAGTCAGCATCAGCGATCGCGAAATTTCCCTCAACGAAGTCCTCGAAGTCGCCGCCGAAGCCCAACTCGGCGATACCGTCGTTCTCGACGTCACCCCAGAACGAGACGACTTTGGCCGCATGGCCGCGATTCAAACCAAACAAGTTTTGGCCCAAAAACTGCGCGATCAACAGCGTAAACTCATCCAAGAAGAATTCCTCGACCTCGAAGGCGAAATCCTACAGGCCCGAGTCCTACGCTTCGAGCGTCACTCCGTCATCGTCGCCGTCAGCAGCGGCTTTGGCCGTCAAGAAGTCGAAGCCGAACTCTCCAAACGAGAACAACTCCCCAACGACAACTACCGCGCCAACGCCACCTTCAAAGTCCTCCTCAAGCGCGTCTGCGACGGTCCCCATCGTGGTCCTCAACTTCAAGTGTCTCGCGCCGATGCCGGCTTAGTCGTCTATCTCTTTGAAAACGAAGTCCCCGAAATCGAGGATGAAATCGTCCGCATCGTCGCCGTGGCCCGAGAAGCCAACCCCCCCGGTCGCTACGTCGGGCCGCGCACCAAAATCGCCGTCGATACCCTAGAACGAGACGTCGATCCCGTCGGCGCCTGCATCGGCGCTCGCGGGTCCCGTATTCAAGTCGTCGTCAACGAACTACGAGGCGAGAAAATCGATGTCATCCGTTGGTCTCCCGACCCCGCCACCTACATCGCCAACGCCCTATCTCCCGCTCGCGTGGACGAAGTGCGCCTCGTCGATGCCGAAGCGCGACAGGCCCATGTCCTCGTCCCCGATAACCAACTCAGTTTGGCGATCGGTAAAGAAGGCCAGAACGTCCGCCTGGCCGCACGTCTAACCGGCTGGAAAATTGACATCAAAGACACCGCCAAATATCTGGCAGACCTCGAACAGCAACAACTCACTCAACCCGAGATCACGGCCGACGAAGCCGACGCCGTCCTAGAGACCCTCGACCGAACCCCCGAAGCCTCAGACCCCCCTGAAACAGCTAGTCCCATCCCCGAGGACGCATCCCTAGAAGAGCCGCCTCTTGCACCCGTCAGCGATGAAGCCGACTTCGACCTTGACCGTGACGACCTCGACCGTGATCAAGAGGCAGAAGAGCTGCCCCTCGACTCAGAGTTGGACCCCAACCCCGAGCCGAGCCACGACGAAGAAACCGCCACCGAGGCTGCTACTGTAGAAACTCCTGAAAGATTTAATACTAGCGAAGGATGAAACCCAACATTCGGCGTTGTATTAGTTGTGGCAAGGTGGCCCCCAAAGCGGCCTTCTGGCGCATCGTCCGAGTCCATCCATCCCATCAGCTACAATTAGATCGAGGGATGGGACGGTCGGCCTACATCTGTCCCCAAGCCGACTGTCTAAAAACCGCCCAAAAAAAGAACCGACTCGGACGAACCCTTAGAGCACCCGTACCGCCATCGGTCTACGATAGCTTGTGGCAGCGTCTTGCTCAAAACGACCACCGAACGGTTAACACCTAGCGCTGCTATTGATACGACGAATCCACCATTCGCCAGGGACAATGCGCAAATGATATAGATACATAGAGGATAGATTGGATGAACAACGGCAAAGTGAGACTGTACGACTTATCTCGGGAACTAAACGTTGACAACAAGCAGGTTCTAGCATTTTGCGATCAACTTGACATTGCTTACAAGAGCCACAGCAGTACAATTACTGAAGCTGATGCCGCCCGCATCCGCCAAGAAGCAGAAAATGCACCAGCAGTTTCTGAACCCGCCCGTCCATCCGGGTCTGGCCCAAATACCCATCGAAAGAAACAACAAATCTTGAAGATCGAACATCGATCGCTTAACGCGAAACCTGCTGTTCATGGAAGTGAACCCGAGTCCCAGGGTGATACTCACCCCAACTCTGACAGCACTTCCTCCAACCTGGACTCCCCCGAATTGGTTGACAAGCCTGTGCGACCTAAATCCCCCTCTCCTGCCAAACCGCAACCACCCCAAAATCCCCCGGTGGAGGCGGCAACCCCCAAAAAACCTATGTCCCCCAAAGCCCCGAGTTCCGATGCTAACAACTCGGAGCAACCGGCTAAGCCTGCCGTTGAACCCAAAGCCGCCGAGCCTGACACTCAGCCCGAGCCGGAGACCCAGGAACCCGAGGAGGTTCCTCAACTGATTGGGCCACCCCCTCGGCCCCAGCCTCGGGCCAAAAAGGGCAAGATGCGAGATAAACCCACCGTTGAACGGCCCACGGTTGCCAAAGATAAGCCGAGTTCATCCTCTCGTCCCTCAGATCGCGACGAAGAGGCTCAAACGCCCCGGCCGAGTAGCCCCAAAAAGCCCAGCCGCGCTCCAGCGGCTCGCGACGATCGCGCCGAGTCTCCGGCCGAGGCCAGCTCGCCCTCCCGGCCCGAACCCAAGCGTCCGGTGCCCAAACTGAAACGGCCGCCAGAGTTGGTTCGCCTCAATGCCAAGGCTGAAGAGGCCAAACCTGAGGCTCCCGAAGAACCCTTAGCCGTTGAACCCGAAGATGAGACCGATGACACGGATCAACTGACTCTCAAACGGCCCAAGTTGCCCCGCAAGGCTAAAACCAAAAAACGCCGCACAGCCGAAGAGGATGCCGTTGAAAGTTTGGAAGTGGCGAATAAGGCCAACAAGCCTAAACGTCGAGTTCGTCCCATCGATGATGATGATGATGACTTCGAGGCTGACCTAAACAGCGATAGTAGCGGAGCCGTTGAGGTGAGTTTATCGATCGCTCGGCCCCCCAAAGCCTCTAAATCGAAGTCTGAGAGTCGTCCGTCGGCTCAGCAACGGCGTAAACCAGCTCCCCAACAACGGGGTAGTGGAGACAGCGGTGGCGGGTCCTCCTCCTCAAGCCGTAACCGCCGCGATCGCCGCGAACGGGCCAACAAAGTCGAACGGCCTGAACTCGTGGAAATTCGCGACAACCTCACGGTTCGGGAACTGGCCGATCTGCTCCGTGTCCCGGAAACGGAAATCGTCAAACGCCTGTTTATGCAGGGAATTGCCGTCAACGTTACCCAAACCCTCGACGTGCCAACCGCGACGATGGTGGCCGAGGAACTTGATGTCTTAGTCGAAACCCCTGAAAAAGAAGAGGAAGCCCGCAAAGTCACCGACATGATCGATGCAGCAGACCTAGATAGTCTGCAACGTCGTCCGCCGGTCGTGACCATTATGGGTCACGTTGACCACGGGAAAACCACCCTCCTCGACTCCATCCGCAAAACCAAAGTGGCTCAGGGTGAGGCCGGAGGGATTACCCAGCACACCGGTGCCTATCACGTGGATGTGGAACATGAAGGCGTGATGCAACAGATCGTCTTCCTAGACACCCCCGGTCACGAAGCCTTTACGGCCATGCGTGCCCGAGGCGCACGGGTGACCGACATCGCCATTTTGGTGGTGGCGGCTGATGATGGCGTGCAACCGCAAACCATTGAGGCCATTAGTCACGCGAAAGCAGCGGGAGTTCCCCTGGTCGTGGCCGTCAACAAAATGGATAAAGAACAGGCCAACCCCGATCGCGTCAAACAGGAACTGATGGAACATGGCCTAGTTCCCGAAGAATGGGGTGGCGACACGGTCATGGTTCCCGTCAGTGCGATGACGGGTGACAACCTCGATACCTTACTCGAGATGATCATTCTCGTCTCGGAAGTCGAAGAACTCTCCGCGAATCCCGATCGCCCCGCCCGAGGAACGGTCATTGAAGCCCACTTGGACAAAGCTCGCGGTTCTGTCGCCACCCTGCTGGTACAAAATGGAACCCTGCGCGTCGGTGATACCCTCGTCGCCGGTTCCGTCTTTGCCAAAGTGCGGGCCATGATCGACGATCGCGGAAATCGCGTCGATGAAGCGAAACCCTCGTTTGCGGTGGAAGTCTTAGGGATGAACGAAGTCCCCGAAGCCGGAGATGAGTTTGAGGTCTTCACCAACGAGAAAGAGGCCCGCTCCGAAGCCGATCGCCGCAAAGACGAACATCGTCAGTCTCGCCTACAACAGACCATGGCCTCGCGCCGGGTCACCCTCAGCAGCCTCTCGGCTCGCGCCAGCGAAGGGGAACTCAAGGAACTGAACTTGGTCCTCAAAGCCGACGTACAGGGGTCGTTAGAGGCGATTCTCGGGTCGCTCGAACAGTTACCTCAGGATGAAGTCCAATTGCGGGTTCTCTATGCCGCTCCCGGTGAAATTGCCGAAACGGATATTGACCTCGCCGCCGCCTCCGATGCGGTCATTCTTGGCTTCAACACCACCCTAGCCAGTGGCGCACGTCAAGCCGCTGAACGCGAAGGCGTTGACGTCCGCGATTACAGCGTCATCTATAACCTCTTGGATGATATTCAAGGGGCCATGGAAGGCCTACTCGAACCCGAGATGGTCGAAGAAGAACTCGGACAAGCCCAAGTTCGCGCCATCTTCCCCTCAGGACGGGGCCAAGTGGCCGGTTGTTATGTCCTCTCGGGACAACTGGTGCGTAACGCCAAAGTACGCATCTTACGCAATGACAAGGTCGTTCATGAGAATGTCCTCGATTCCCTGCGTCGGATGCGCGAAGATGTGCGGGATGTTAAATCCGGCTATGAATGTGGTCTGGGCATTGACCGCTTCTCCGATTGGCAAGAAGGCGATATCGTCTATTGCTATCGTATGGCGTCCAAACGTCGGACCCTGGCATCTCGTTAATGGGATTTCCTAAATCCAGTTGATGGGGGGAGTGCGATGGCGCTCCCCTCTTCTTTTATGTGCTTTTGCCACGAACCTAGGCAGGAGTGTTAAACTAAATTAACAGCAGCAAACCACAAGCTAACTCACATAGAGGTGCGATATGCCAAGTTCTGCATTCACTCACACAAACCCCGCCGCCGCCGCGACTCAAGACCGTCAAACTGAGCCGGTTTGGGACCATTTAAAAGTGGCGATCGCCGCGAGTTCTGGATTCCAAAGTTGGAAACTAGAGCAGCAGCAGCGCCGTTCCCTGGAGCAAAACAGCATTGATAAACAAGTCTGTGAGTATCTTCGAGAAACTCTCTCAACCCTTGCTTACTAAGGGTCAGAGCCTCGGAGTCTTCTAAAACGGCGATGCATTTGTGTTCCTTAAATTTCACTCACCCTTCTCTCGCAAATGCTTCGCCCCCTCCGATTAATATCTTTAAACGGACTGATTATTCCTAACTATTGTCCAAATATCTTAACTAGATTAAGTTTTTATTAAACTGTCTGTAGCCTAGGTTACAAAACAACAATTTTTAGACCAGATTCCCACAAATCACCTCAACCAAGATTAAGATTTAGAGATTAAGATTTAGAGATTAAGATTTTGAGATTAAGATTTAGAGATTAAGATTTAGAGGCGGGGAGACCGGACAAGCAATCGGTCTCCCCGCCTCTAACCTCTAAAGCGTCTCTTCGAGTTGATTGACTAACCCCTCGACATACAAGAGTGCATTGTGAATCGTGGTCTCATCCTCCAAATCCACATCCACAAAGTGACGCAACGCCTCAACCTGATTCCACTGACTCCCAGAGGCTAAGAGTTCAAGATAGCCAGGGACAAACTCAGGCCCCACCTCCAGATATTTCTGTTGACATCCTCCCCCACTTAAGCCATCTCGCTACGCTTGATGTCTTTGAAGTGGGGGATTCCCAATCCTCGCGAATCAGGATTTCTGCTTCGTTCCGTGCCAACTAGAGCATCATGACTGATACTCCCCGTTGCATCCAGTCCACAGACATTTTCCACCACCGTCTGCCCGACGGCTGTTAGACCACGATTTCTGATTTCTTGACTCGCTGCTACATCTCTTGTAGTTTGATATCCACACTCATCACAGTGGTGAACGCGAATCTCCAACGTTTTCTTGCCGGTATGTGCCCCACAGTTAGGACAGGTCTGGCTTGTGCCATCCTTATTGACCTTGGCGAAGTAGGTATCCGTTTTCCAACAGACCCACTCCAATCGATGGACAAACTGACCAAACCCCGCATCAGCACTGTGTCTTGATAGCATTCCTCTTTGCCAACTGACAAAGTTGATATCTTCGACAAAAATCATGCCAGCACCCTCACAAAGATGGTGAGCTAATTTAAAATGCCAATCTTTACGATGGTCAGATATCCGTTGATGTAGCCGAGCTATTTTTTGGTTTAATTTGTGTCTATTATTTGACCCGTTTTGTTTGTTCTTTAACCGGCGTTGTAGCAATTTAAGCTGACGCTGCTTAGTTTTTAAGAACCGAGGTCGCTTAATCTCTTCACCATCACTGGTCGCGACGAACTTATCGAATCCTAGATCTAATCCTCGTGGATGACCCTGAGGCATGGGTTGAGGAATAGCGACATTGAGCTGTAGTGACAGCATCACAAAGTAACCCGATGCTTTTCTAACGATTCGTGCTTGCTTGACCTCAAATCCCTCAGGAATGGGTCTTGACTGTCGCCATTTAATCCACCCGAACTTAGGGAACTTAATCGCATCATCTTTAACTGGCTCTTTCCCGAGCTGAGGAAAGACAAATGAACGCATCCGATACTTGTTTTTAAAGCGCGGAAACCCAAATCCTCTAGCTTTCATGTCATCCCAAGCTCGATCCAACGTTCTTAGGACTTGCTGCAAAACCTGAGAATGAACGGTTTTTAAGTGAGGATATTGGGACTTAGCGTCTGTGAGTTGTTTGGCTTGTTTATGGTAGCTCGGAAAAGGCTCATTGGCTGAAATGATGTACTCAGATCTTAGCGAACAGGCGTTGACCGGTGACCGACGAGAGCTACACCAATCTTTACGCTGACGAAGCGCAAAGTTCCAAACCGAACGACAGACATCTAGCGTGTGCTCGATCACAGTCATCTGTTCGGCTGTGGGTTGTAACTTGTATTCGTAGGTCATGGTTAGCATGACTCCAGTTTACCTTACATGAGTTAGTTTGGTATGTAAAGTTTTGTGCCTCTGCCCAGGGTCGGGACATCGAACCCATCAATTGACTTGAGGGAGTCTATGTATCCCTGCCTTAAACATTGTTCGTCTGAACGACTCACTCGTTTTGAAGGCAGGGTTTTATCGCTCCCTCAAACTCCCTCTTCCGTGATAAAGGCCTCTCGTCCGGTGAGAACATCCTGATTGCGGGTTTGTTCGACGGCTTCGGGGAGACAGTGGGGGCGAAATTCGGCAATTCGCTGTAAATAATGGTGATAATTGCTGAGGGCTTCTGCTTCTTGCAGTTGGGCGAATTGAGACTCGTCGAGGGCTTGCAGTTCTAACTCAAAAAAGAGCAGTTGGTTTTCGATTTGGGTGAGGGCTTCGATGACCTTATCCTCAAATTGTTGCGCCTGGCTGTCGCGGGTGTCGGCGGAGAATTTGAGGGAGGGGAAGGCGTAGAGATAGCCAGATTTCTGGTGGATGGCTTCGAGGTCTTGTAGGGCGATCGCCACCTCGGAGGGACTACAATGAGCAAGCTGGCCTCGATATTGGCCACGAAAGGCCTGGGCGCGGCGGTCTAACTCCTGTAAGTCCTCCTCCAGTTTGGGGTCATCAAAGCCTTGATAGAGGTCGCTGAGGTCCCATTCTTGGGCATCGCTTAGGGTCTGAAGTGGGGTCTGAACCAAGGTTACTCCTCCTGTAGTGAGCGTTTTTGCGTTGGGTTCGGATGTCTTTTACTGTATCGCAGAGGAGCCTGAGAGGATTGGCGACGTCCCCTGAATCGAGTCCGGTTGATTTGACTCTGTCGGCGTCGCCCTCCAACCAGAACTCAAACGACTCCCCCCCCAGACAAGCACCTTCTTTGTTCTGGGCAATTTCACACCTATACTCAGAGATTTTCTTGGCTATATCTACAGAGTGATTTCATCGTTTCGATTGCGTGTTACTCGCACGTGTGTTGTTATCAAGCTTTGCGTCATCCTGAGTCAAGTTATGGGCTGAATGAATTTGGTCTTTGCTAGGATGACCGGGAAGGTTGAACCGAAATCAATACCAAGTGAATTACGACCTGAATTCACTTCTATTCCTTTAGGCGGATTTATATTCAGGGATATTCTAGGATGATAGAAAGGAGTAGAAGGGTTTATAAATTAACCTTCAAACTATTATTACATTATCAAAGGTAGAATTATGGGTTTAGATGACAAAGCCAAAGCCGCCGCCAAAAATATTGAGGGCAAAACTCAAGAAGCCGTTGGCAAAATGACCGACAATAAAGAAAATCAGGCTAAAGGAAAAGCCAAGCAAGTTGAGGCAGAAGCACGCAAAGCTGGCGAGAACGCGAAAGATGGCGTCAAGGATGCGATCGATTAAGCCACTGCACTTGTAGCTATTTTGCTAGATGGACAATCGCCTCTATCGGGATAGCTACAAGTAAGGTTGATCGAATCAAGACAGCGCCTTGGACGGCTTAAGACAATGCTCGGGCAATGTCTATCAATTCGTCAAGCTAGGGCGCTGTCTTGGCGGTGGATGAATAACTCAAGATTCAAAGAGCGATTCGTTCCTCGTGACTTGGCTCGATGCCATGTCATGCTCTTGGGGAGGCTCTGCGTCCTGATTGCAGGCGGCAGAGCCGCTCAGCCATCCGTGTCACGGCTTCAGCCATGACACGAGGAAGTTAACAGTGCGTCAGGTCGCGTATCATACGGTGCGTTGTCTGCGCGGCAACCTTTGTTCAATTACTAATTTAATAGGAGATTTGTATGATTTCACTTCGTAAAATAACTCAATTTTTATTATCGGCTGGACTCATGATGGCGATCGCAGTTACCGGTAACCTCGCCCTCAGTTCCCAGAACGCTCAGGCCGCGACTTCAGCTAATCTGACCACCACTGAAATTGCCTGGGGTTTCGGCAACAGAGCCGAGGCGACGGCCAAAGAAGTTGAAGGCAAAGTGCAAGAGTCCGTGGGTAACGTTAGCGGCGATCGCCAAGACGAAATCATGGGCAAAGCTAAACAGGCCCAAGGCCAAGTTCGTAATGCAGCCGAAGACGTCAAAACTAGTATCCAAGACAACGTTGATTTAGAAGGACGGGCAAAAGCTGTCCAGAAGAACGTAGAGGGCAAGCTTCAGGAAACAGCGGGCCAAGTTACCGATACCCCCGAAGACCAAGTCATGGGCAAGGCCAAGCAATCGGAAAGCCAAGTGCGCAATGCAGCCGAAGACGTCAAATCGGCCGCTCAAGACCTGCTCAACTAGCCCGAGTTCAAGCAAGTCGCTCTCGCTCTCGATGAGTCCGTCGCTGAATTCCCCTAAAACAGGTCGACATTCATGACCAACATAATCTGGACACGTTGCTGTCCAGATTATCCTCTGGTTACTCGGCTTTTCCATTAACGTTGCGGGTGGGTTGGTCTACCTGTTGCTAGTCCTGGCCATCATTGGCCTTATTTATGATCTGATTTCCGGCCGTCGCATCTAGTCCAACTCCTCCCTCCCTAGTCGACGAGGCGTTGACCGCGCTCCCAGTCGCCTCCTGAGCTATATCAGGAGGCGACTCGCTGTTCTATGGACGGTCAGGACGGAGACAGCGCAACAGCCACAGCTTTAACTCCGGGATCTCAGAGGGTGTTGACTTGAGTCTCTTGGACTAGACTCTTGTAGGGGGTCTTTGGAGAGTTGACTACTGCTGGTGAATGGAATCTCGTTGATTTGACAGATCTAAAACCACGATTGTCAACAAATATAACTCTATATAGAGTTTTACAAAATTGAGGGTGAGTTCCAGAGACATTTTTATAAACAGATGGTAGTTTAGAACTACAGCAAACGTCGGATATCAGGTGGCTAGAGATTCACAAGCAATCTCACTCAAAGCTGGTTTAACCCTAGTTTTGCTCTGAGTTGTCTCAAGTCAGAGCCGGGGATGAGCATAATAGTCAAATCTGATGCGTCCGGTCGTTGTGGCTTGAGATTACTCAATAGGTTTCAAGATTTATTATGCTAGGAAAAGTATTGCGCCACTCTATTTTACCGACGGTCTGTTGTCTAGGAACGATGGCTGTCTTCTCCCCTCAAGCGAATGCCAACCAAACCCAGGCTCAGTGTGTTCCGTTGTCCCAAGGTGAGTTTGAAACGGTGATGCGGCAAGGATCTCATAGTGCGACGTTAATCCGCTGGACTCATCGCGGTTCTGCCTATTTCGGGGGTCAGTACACCCCTGAGCGACGCTGTCGGGCGGTCACTCAACGCTTAAATCAAGCTATGGCTCAGAATGGAGGGAGGTTGAGCAACTTACTCCTCACCAATGGCATGGTGAATAATGAAACGGTGATTTGTGCCTTGGCGCCGATGGAAACGGCCTGCACATCGGGGAATGTTCTCTTTACCCTGAAACCCGAAAATGCTTATCGGGCTGGACAAATTTTGGGTCAGCTCTTACAAATTAGTCGTCATGGCGGTGCAGCCGGTTTTATTACCGAAACTGAGGGTCAAACCTATGTCGATCTCGGCAATTGGGCAGATCAGGCGTTGGTGGACAGTGGAGAGGCTGCGGCTGACTCACCCGCTCCCGACTCACCCGCTCCTGACTCAACAGTTGCTCCTGAACCGTCTCCTCAAGAGAATCCGGTTGTGCAGCCTGATGATTCGGGTGGTTCCATGTTTTAAGGACGGCAAGCATGGCGAGATTACAGATGCCAATGCTAGGGGTGGGGATGTTGCTGTTGTCGATCTCGGCGGGCCTATCTCACCCCAAGCCTTCGAGGCTTCCTCCCTTGGAAACCCATCAGACGGCCCAAGTCCCCGCTGAGACAACCTCAGTTCGGGAACTGGCTCGTCTGGTGACGGTGCGACTCTTACTGGCGGAGGATTCAGGGTCTGGGGTGATTGTCGACCGGGAAGGCGATCGCTATACGCTGTTAACCAATTGGCACGTGGTAATGACCGCCCAGGGCCAGGATATTTCGGTGTTAACGCCTGATGGGCGGACTCATTCTGGGCGGGTTTTGCCCCCCTATCAATTGGGAAATCGGGATCTGGCTCGGGTGGCGTTTTCCAGTCCCCATTCCTATCAGGTGGCGGCTGTGGGGGAGGCGGCTGAGGTGTCGGTGGGCGATCGCGTCTATGCGGCGGGCTATCCGGCTCGGGTCTTTGAGCGGCAGGGCGATCGCATCGTCAGGAGTCACGATACCCGAGATTGGGGGCTACGTGCCTTTCGTGTCACCGAGGGCGCGATTGGTTGGATTACGGCTCGCGCCTTTTATGGTGGCTATCAACTCGGATATACCAATGACGTGAGTGGGGGGATGAGTGGTGGCCCCGTGTTAAATGCTCAGGGTCAGCTGATTGGACTCAATGGTATGTTGAGTTACCCCTTTTTGGGGATTCGCGCTTTTGTCTTTGAAGATGGCGGCCTCCCGAGTCAGGATGAGTTTTTGCAGATGGAACGCCTGAGTTGGGCGGTTCCTATACAGAGACTTCCCTCAGCGACGTCGCGGCCCGAGGCGCCCCGCCGTTCTAACCCGGCTCCTAGACAGCCGTTACCGCCACCAGAACCGCCAGCCCCCAGCCGCGAACAACCGTTACCTTTGGTGTTTTAATCATGTTTTCTTTTGTCTGTGCGTCCAAGTGGGTCGCTTTTTGTACCACCGCAAGTCTCGGGGTGGGGTTGGCGACGGTGATTGGTCCGAGAGCGGCGATCGCCTTTGATAGTCGCTTGGCCGAAAACGTCACGGTACAAATTAATGGCTATAGTCAACCTGATGATGGGTTTCCTGGCGGAAGTGGGGTGATTGTGGGCCGGGAGGGCGATCGCTATTGGGTGTTGACGGCGTTACACGTGGTCTGCGATCGCATTCCCATGCGAGAACCCATTAGCTGTCGTCAGGATATTGCCGAAAACCGTCGCTATCGCATCCGCACGGCTTCAGGACAAGAATACGACCTGATGGATGTTCAGCCGCTTCAGCAAACTTTGGACGATCCGGATTTAGCTCTGGTTCAATTTGAGAGTTCTCAGGATTACACCTTAGCCACGTTGGGAGATTCGGATCACGCGGAATTGGCCTCATCGATCTATGTGGCTGGCTTCCCGGCGGCCTTTCAGACGGCGGGAGCCGATCGCGACTTTTATCTGAGTCAGGGACCGGTGGTGTCACGGCGACGACAGGGAGTTCAGGGCTATACCCTGATTTATGGGGCCAGTACCAAAATTGGGATGAGTGGCGGCCCGGTGTTTGATAGTGACAATCGTTTGGTGGGGATTCACGGGATCGCCGATACGGATTTGAGTGGCCAGTCGGAAACAGGGGAGGGCGCTCAGGTTAAGTCCGGCTTTAATGGCGGGATTCCCATTGATAGTTTTATGCAGTTGCGCCAGACTCAACAGGTGGAAGTTCCTAATCTCAGTCTGGATAATGCTCCCCCCAGTCAGGCTCCCGCGAATATTGATAATCCTCAGACGGCGGAGGATTATCAAACCAGTGGCACCATTGAGGCTTATGAGGGGAATCTTCATTCAGCTCAGGAAAACTTCAATGAAGCTTTGGCGATAGATCCCAATCTTGAGGGAACTGGACGGCTTCATCTGCAACAGGGGAATCTCTATTTTTCTCAAGGAGACTATCAGGGAGCGATCGCAGAGTTTACGGCGGCCATTGAGGCGGAGGATGAGTCGGGGATGGCTTATAACAATCGGGCCGTGGCTTGGATTCAGTTGCGCGACTACGCCGCTGCGATTGAGGATTTGACGGCGGCGATCGCCAACGGGGATTATGATGCACGCACTCACTATAATCGCGGCGTGGCCCATGTTCGTCAGGGAAATCTTCAGGCGGCTCAGCAGGACTACACCCGGGCCATTCAACTCGATTCTAACTTTGCCGCGCCCTTGAATGCCCGAGCTAATTTGGCGTTGGATGAGGGGAATTTGGAAGCGGCGTTAGAGGATTATGAACGGGCCATCGCCGCGAATCCCAATTTTGCTGATGCTTACAACAACCGTAGTGTGATTTATAACCAATTTGCGATCGCCGCCTATGAGGCGGGGAATGTCTCGGAGGCGATCGCCCAGATGGAGAGGGCCATTGCTGACTTAGAACGCGCTCAGGAGTTGTTTTTTGACCTGGGGCGATCGATGCAATATCAGCAGGTGCTGTCTAATCTACAAGATTTGCAGGATAACTTGCAAAGTCTGCAAGGGGAACAGCGTCGCCGTACCCCCACTCCCCAACCCACTCGCCGACCGGTTCCTCAACCGACCACTCAACCGACCACTCAACCGACCACCCAACCGACCACTCAACCGACTCCTCAACCGACTCCCACTCCCCAAGGAGATGATCCCGGCTTCATGTTTTAAGGATTAAAAATTAAGGATTAAAAAATCATGAGTTTTAACACATGATTTTTAACTCATGTGTTAAAACTGGTTTGGGTCTCTCCCTAAACTCATTCTCTCGGTTGTCTTTCGGATTTTCTTGGATATGTCCCTCGATTACGCCACCTTTTTCAATGCCATCAACCCCAGTAAAACACTGGTGTATTCATCCCCGAATGATCGGCAATATTACATTGATTTCTCTTCAGTACGCGGGGGAGAAATTATCAAAAAAATCAAGAATCGTATCGTCAAACTCTACCGCGATCGCCCCAGTTGCTCCCTGTTTACCGGACATATTGGTTGTGGCAAATCCACAGAACTGCACAAACTCAAATCTGAGTTAGAAACCGAAAACTTTTTCGTGGTCTATTTTGAGTCAGATAAAGACCTCGATACCGGTGATATTGATATTGTTGAAGTTCTCTTGACAATTGCCAAACAGATTAGTGAAGCCCTAGAGAAACACCAAACCATCAATCAACCCCAAGCTCCTCTGTTTCGTCGTTTATTACAAAAAACCACAGATGTCTTGATGACAGAAGTGGAGGTAAGCGGAGGCATTCAGTCTCCGATTTCTGTTGGTGGAATGAGTGGTAGCTTGGCGGTCGATACCGAGAATCAAGCTCTATCTTTGTCAGCGGGAATTGCCTCGTTAACCGTTAGGGCAAAAGATGATTCTGGGATTCGAGAAAAGCTGAATCAATATCTCGGACCACAAACAACCGCCTTAGTGCGGACAATTAATGAGGATTTAATTCAGCCAGGAATTGAAACCTTAAAACAGAATGGCTATGCCGGCTTGGCGGTAATTGTTGATAACCTCGATCGCGTCGATAATCGTCAGAAAGCCTCCGGGAAAACCCAACAGGAGTATCTATTTGTCGATCGCGGTGAAATCCTCACCCAGTTAGCCTGTCATACCATCTATACTATGCCCCTGGCGTTGCAATTCTCCAATGAATATGGCAACCTACGCCAGCGGTTTCCTCACTCCCCCGAATGTTTACCGATGGTGGCGATTAAAACCCCCAGCGGCGAGGAATCGAGCGAAGGAATTGAAAAACTGAAACAAATGGTGTTGGCCCGAGCCTTTCCTCAACTGAGTGAGGCGGAACGACTAGAGCGGGTTGAGGAAATTTTTGAGACGATGGAGGTGTTTAACCGCCTCTGTCGGGTGAGTGGCGGCCATGTGCGGGATTTGCTGCAATTGTTGTCTCAGTGGGTGCAGGAGGAAATGCAGCTTCCCTTAACGGAGGATACCTTAGAAGATGCGATCGCCGATGATCTCAACAAAATGAGTTTAGGGGTTTCCCCGGAGGAGTGGGAACTGCTGCGACAGGTTCACCAGACGAAAAAAGTTCAAGATGCGGTGGGGTATGAACGCTTAATTCGCACCCGTCGCGTTTTTGAATATGTGGAACGCCGAAAATCATGGTTTGATGTCAATCCAATTTTCTTAGAATCCGAAGAGTTATTTAAGGGTTGAATTTAAGAGGAATTGGGGAAATAGCTGAGACTTGAGGACAAAAAACTGTGATAGATATTGCCGCTAAAAATGAAAAAAGTCTGCGCCAACTAGCTCAGGCGATCGCCCTGTCACGGGGTCAATTTAAGCTCATTTTAGTGCGCTGTAACTACCGCAGTTTGTCCGCTCACTGGTCGCAGCGATTAGAAGCCGAAACCCAGCGTCAGCATCAGTTCAGCTTATTAACGGCTGACTTGCCCGTGGAGACGCAAAACCTGGCCCAAGTCATTGAGAGGGCCATGGACGGGGAAACAGCGGAGGGAATCCAACTACGGGGGATGACTCAACTGGCGGATTTGCGAGGCTTTCTGGCTAAGGCCAATCAGATGCGAGATCAGCTCCGTCAACAGTTTCCTTTTCCCATTGTTCTCTGGTTAGATGAAACTGGCTTACGGGAGATGTTAGACGTCGCCAATGACCTGGAAAGTTGGACGACATCAAAGCGTTTTTTGCCCTCCGCTGAGGATATCCAGGCTAACTTAGAGCTTAATGTGCAACAGTTTCTCAGTCGGTTGCAGGGGGGGAGCGATCGCCAATGGTTGGGGCGCGATCGCCTACTGGGGGAGAACCAACAACGGGAAATTGAACAAGCCTGTCAAAAACTGGCTCAACTGGGAGAACCCCTTTCCGCCGACTTAGCCGCTGACTTAGCCTTAATTCAAGGTCGTCAGGCCCTAGAAGCTGGAGAATGGGACCAAGCTGCCGCCCACTTTAAGCAAAGTCAGAGCCATTGGCAAGCGTATCTTAATCCTCTCCCCGAGGGCGATCGCGAAGCGTGCAGGAACTGCAATCGCCCCACGGCGGCGGAACCCCCAGAAGGAGAAGACTCGAAAACCCCACAAACCCCACATTTGCGGTTAGCTGTCATCGGCGTTCACCAAGCCTTAAATCAAGTCTTAGCCGCAAAAGAGCATGAGGGCAAGAGTGTCGATTTAGCCGCCGTACAGGAGCCATTGCACCGCAGTTACGAGCAATTTCTTGCCGCTGACGCTCCCCAGTTTGCCCAGAAACTGCAAGAGTCATCTCTGATGCAACTGATTCAGGCCTTGCGGGAGGCGGAAGTAGCAGAGGCGAAGGGAGATAATCACGGGGCGATCGCCCCCCTGGTGAGGGCCAGCCAGCAATTCGTGTTTGCCCTTCCTCATCTGGGATTGCGGGGACTCGAACAGCTCCAACGGCTCTATTTCACCAGCCAAGACTATCGCAACGCCTTCAAAATTGCCCAACAGCAGCATCAACTCGAACGATATTGCGGCAAACGGGCCTTTATCGGTGCCAATCGCTTAGAGGAAATGCCCCAGCAGCAATCCACCTCAAGCTGGCGATCGCCCGAAATCGAGCAATCTGGGCGAGCCGAAGACGTGAAGCATCTCCTCAACCGCCTCCACGAACGTCAGAACAAACTCTTAGTGGTTCATGGGGAATCGGGAGTCGGGAAAAGTTCCCTGGTGAACGCTGGCTTACTGCCCATTTTACGAGAGCAGGTCTTTGCCGGGGGACGTGGGGGAGTTCCCATTGTGTTACGAGTGTATGAAAACTGGTCCGAGCAACTCACCGAGGTCATCGAACAGGAGGGCCAAAAACACTTCTGTAGGCTCGATAAGCGTGAAGATGGAACGTCACCGTTAGCCGTGAGCCAAGCCATCCTCGTTGAACTCGAAAAACGTCATCATCAAGTGATTTTGGTTTTCGACCAATTTGAAGAATTTTTCTTTGCCAATCCTAACCCCAAAGACCATCACCAGTTTTTTAACTTTCTCGGAACTCTATGCAGCAATATTTTAGAGTTGGGTGCTTTAAAAGTTATCCTGTCCTTGCGAACCGACTATATCCACCGCTTACTCGTCTGTAACCGCATCTCGACGATGGCGTGTATTAGCCAAAATATTTTAGATAAAACGGTTCTTTATGAATTAAATAACCTTTCCCCACAGCAGGCCCGTCAGGTGATTGCCAACCTCGCGCCTCATATTGCCGATGATTTGCGATCGCGCCTTGTGCAAGACTTACAGCAAAAAAGCGAGGAGATTCGTCCCATTGAGTTGCAAGTCGTCGGTTATCAGTTAGAAAGTGAAGGAATTGTTTCTCTGGCGGACTATAACGCCTTAGGAGAGCATCCCAAACAAGCATTAGTCGAGCGATATTTAGATGTCGTCGTTGAATCCTGCGGTCCCCAAAACAAGGATTTAGCCGATGCCGT
>SIHH01000364.1 GCA_004299065.1 Phormidium sp. SL48-SHIP
GTTTTCTCCATGAAAAAGCCCCGCAAGGGCAGGGCGTGTAATCAATTAGTACAAGCGATACATCCAGAATTTCTCAGGGTTGGGTTCGATGAGCTTCAGGGTTGCCAGGAACTCCTCTGAATTGATTTCTGGGATAAGTTCATCGTGATTGATGTACTCATCGTCGCCAACGATGGATTGCTGCTTCTCAAGGGCTGTATATAGCCCATCAGTGAACTTGCAGACCACTTCTTTGTGGTCATGAGTTGCCAGGAAATAGCCACAACCGGTTTCCCGAGCCTGGAACTTCACAAGTTCCATAAAATCGTTATCATCCATTGTCTGACGCAGATTCCAATTCGCATCATGACCAAGATTTTGCAATGTTTCGATTCCCTTAACATTGAGACAAGAAAACATCTCAAGTTCGCAAGAAGGAATTATAAAAAGCCATTCGTAAACCGCCAATTTCATCGCATGGCGGCGATGTCCGGGGCTTGCAGCAACTGCCCAAAATTCAGTCGGTGAAGTTCCCGTAGAGAAAATAGGGAGGATGAAGTGGTGGCGATTAGTAAATTTCATGACTTACCTTGATAAACAATCAAGAGAAAGTCCGGTAGGGTTTGATGGCTAAGTGCTTTATAGCAAAGTTGCCCCATTGGTTCCAGTGATGGTTTTTATAAGTTGTCGTTTCAATAAATAGTTATCATAATAAAAAACCTCCCCCCGAGACAAGAAGGGAGGAGGCAACAGATTCAAGTTCGTCGTTCTATTGTCATTCTATCTTAAAAAAAGACCCTCTCACAAAGGAGAAGGTCTGTCGTTGATTAGAACGGAGGAGTCATATCGATTTCGTTGAAGGATTCAATCGCTTCTTGTTCCTCCTTCGCGAGTTCTTCGGGACTCATATCTTCCATTTTGGGAAAGAAATGGTCAGATGCCCATTCGAGGGCTTTGACTTGCTCGGGAGTGAGTTGTTCGCTCATGAGTATTTATCAAAAAACATCAAACTCATGAGCGGAAGCGATTTATTGATTATTGGTTCGTCAGTCTATTGGTGCTAGGCGTAATTGTGCGGTCCACGGATGGCTTTCAAGAGGTCTTTCTTGCGTCCACGAGCCGCACCCTTTATTTTCATCCGCGCTCCAAGTTTCCGAAGTTGAATGGCGGTCAAATCGGTCAATTGCTTGTCAAAGAGTCCCAGAGCGGCGAGATGGTCAGCCATAGCCCCACGGAGCGGCTGGCTGGGTTTATAGAGTGCGCCAAGCTCACCGAGCTTTTCGACGTATCCCTCGCTGACTCGGTGAATCACCGCCTTACTGGTGTAAAGAGGTCGCAGCAAGTGGTCTTGGGTCGGTTCAGTGTCGGTCTGGGTGTCGGTCTGGGTGTCAGGGGCGATCGCCAAATGTTCGGCAGCCGGAATCGCAGTGGTCGTGTTCACCGTCTTGTTCGTATAGTCGGCAAACTTGTCCAGTTCGCCCCGGTGAACGGCCTGGATGAGATGAGCGAGGTCGATGGCCCAACAGAAAGTGAGAGGGGCAATCGTCAGGGCGATCGCAAATTCCAGAATAATTTTGAGTTCCATTTTGATTCTCTCAATAAAAATCAAGAATCAATCCGGTAGGGTTTCTAGCGTCTGGCTCCTTTAACAAATTGGGCGGCGACCCACACAAAATAGTGATAAGCCGCCACCCAAGGCTACTTGTAATAGCCCGCTAGACTGAGGCCACCACTTGGAATCAAGCGGAAAAACCCCTTGAACTGTCCTGGGTTTTGCTCCAGTTGCTTGCCCACGTGGGGCATCTGGCGCATCACTGGGATGCGATCGCCTGGAGGTAATCGCCAAAATTGGAGTGGAATTAAATCTGATGGCGGCGGCTCTGGCTCAGGTTCGGGGTCAAGTTCCGGCTCTGGCTCCGGGTCTGATGGCGGCGGCTCAAACTCAAGCACGATGGCCGATTCAATGCGATCGCCCACTTCAATCGAGTCCATCACCGACAAGCCATCAGTAATTCGACCGAACACCGCATAATTCCCATCGAGGAACCGGGAGTTGACCAGATTGAAGTAGAACTGCGACGAGGCAGAGTTTGGGTCAGAGCCACGGGCCATGGCGATGGTTCCGCGATCGTTCCGCACCACCGGCGGCACGGTGATGTTTGCATCCCGGAATGTTTGGCCCACTACTGGCTCATCAGCACCCTGGGGTTTGATTTCCAGGGGAATGGTGCGAGTTTTCCCAGTTTCCGGGTCAGTGAAACCTTCCCGGCCCAAGAGATTGGTGGGAAAATTCGGGTCTTTGCTGTTGGGATCTCCGGCTTGGGCCACAAAATCGTCAACCACCCGGTGAAAGGTGATGCCGTCATAAAAGCCCCGCTGCACCAAATCCAGGAAGTTTCCTACGGTGATTGGGGCATTCTCGCCATCCAGTTCGATGGTAATAGTGCCGCGTCCCTCAACCGCCAGTTTGACCAAAGTGGATTCAGGTGCGATCGCCATCAAAGTCCACCTCCTCCAATTCCAGTGCCTTGAGTCGTTACGAGGGGTTCAACCAATCGGATATCCAATTGGGGCGGCGATGGCACAATCCAGATTTCGCAATCAGAATCGCTGTTGAATCGGTGGCCGCCGGGTTCGTCCCAAATCTCCAGCGAGAGGAGGATTCGTTTCACCTCCCCGGTGAAGTCCTCTGGTTTTCCCGGCAACGGGACAATCACCGACTCAAAATTGCGGACTCCCGCCTCGCCATCGTTAAAGCGAAATGTGCGGTCTTCCAGAACAAAATCATCCCCCTCACTTGCCGCCTGACTCCGAATTGGCCGGCGGTTCAGGGTCACGATTCGCGGCCCGGACAGGTCCCCTTCACGGATAATTGCCAGTTGGTTTTTCAATAACCGCCCGCGATCGCTCATCAACACTTTTTCGTACAAAAATCGAATCACTGTTTTTTGTCTCCTCTCAATCGGCTGTATCCATTATATAAAGCCAGTTTTGTCCTCCTGCGACCAATAGGGGCGGGCGGGTGGGGGCGGTGGTGTTTGCTGTGTGCGATCGCCCAACCG
>SIHH01000053.1 GCA_004299065.1 Phormidium sp. SL48-SHIP
TGCAACTCTCGCGCGAGGAAATTATCGATCGCTTTCGCGGATAATACCGGGTCTTTTGGGGTCAGGGTGACAAGGAAAATTTATGGCGGATTATATCCCTTGCTGTAGGGGCGAAAAATCCCCTCCTGGGAGGGGCTAGGGGTGGGTTCCCCTACAATTTTGTATCCAATGCAACCCATTGCACCCGATATCCTAAAGACCCATAATCCCCCTCAATGACTGGCCAAATTAATGCGATCGCCCAGTTGCAGTAACAATTGTGCCAACTGGGGGTCATTCTCCCGTCGTTGCGCCACTTTATCACAACTATACAGCACCGTCGTATGGTCTTTGCCCCCAAACACTTCGCCAATCTTCGGTAAACTCAAATCCGTATGTTGACGCATTAAATACATCGCCACCTGACGCGCTTGAGAAATCTCCCGCCGCCGCGATTGGCCTTTTAAATCCTCGACCGAAATCCCCATCATGTCCGCCACAACTCGCATCACAACGGTTGGCGAGGCTTCCACTTTTTCCGTATGAGGACTGAGGACAGGGGCTAAGTTTTTCACCGTCATCGGTAAACCCGAAATAGAAATATAGGCCACGGCGCGAATTAACGCCCCCTCCAATTCCCGGATATTTGACGTATAACGAGAGGCGATATATTCGATCGCCTCTCGGGGAAGGCGCATATTCTCATACTCGGCTTTCTTCTGTAAAATCGCCATACGAGTTTCCAAATCAGGCGGCTGAATATCCGCAATTAACCCCATCGAAAAGCGAGAACAAAGCCGTTCCTGAAGTTGCGGGATTTGGTGCGGGGGGCGATCGCTGGCGATGACAATTTGCTTTCCCACCTCATGCAACGCATTAAAGGTATAGAAAAACTCCTCCTGGGTGTATTCCTTCCCCTCAATAAACTGAATATCATCGACTAACAACACATCCGCCGTTCGGTAATGATTGCGAAACGCCTGCATCCGATCCTGACGAATCGCTGTAATCAAATCATTAGTAAACCGCTCCGTTGACACATAAAACACCCGAGATTGTCGGTCAATTTCCAAGCGATAATGACCAATCGCCTGCATTAAATGAGTTTTCCCTAACCCCACTCCCCCACATAAAAACAAGGGATTAAACTCTCGCCCCGGATATTCCGCCACCGCCAACGCCGCCGCGTGGGCCATACGATTATTGGACCCCACCACAAAGCGAGAAAAGACATTTTTATGATTCAATTCCGGCGGTTTGGTTTGCGATTTTGGTTCCGGGGACATCACGTGCGGCGACCAACTCAGTTGCTGTTCTTCAACATCTCCCGTGCGATCGCTACAAAGTTCAATCGTTATCTCCTCCCCCAAAATTTCACAAACCACCTCAGTAATGGTCGTTAAATAATGCTTTTGCAGCCAATTTAACGCAAAGGGATTCGGCGCACGCAAAACTAAACGCCCTCCCTGCAACGACTCAACCCGCGCCGTCTGAATCCAGGTTTCAAACGTCGGTTGACTCAATTGGCCTTGCAACCGTTCTAGAACCTGATTCCATAGGTCTTCTAACGACATATCCACTAAATAGAACCTCCTTGGCTCAGGTTCCTCGGGGGAGAACCGCCACCTGACCCCTATTTGTTGCTCAATACCCCGATTGAGAAATCACCCCTCACCGCTATCAAATAGATAATTAAAATAGATATCTATTTCAGCAAGTTAACCTAGTTCAATTCTAACTATTTCAATTCTAAAAGACCCTGTTCCTTCAACTTCGGGTTAAAGCGGAACGATTCCATCACCCCACGCGCCGCTAATCGCTCCAAAACCGTGGCTTGAACGCGACGAGCGACTTGTTTAATACATTTCGTCTTTTTCCCCTCATCTAACGCCTCTTCAAAGGCGCTACGCTCTGCATCTGTCATCAGGGGTTTAACATCAATTGGCTGAGTCCATTGCGCCTCCGCCTCGCCATTTCCAGGAGGAACTGTGCCATTTTCAGCTAACCACTGTTGGCGGATATCTTCAAGTAGGGTTCGACTCGGGCGATCGATGGTTTCAACCTTGAAGCTATAACAGTGTTCCGGTTGTCGAATCAGATGTTGGCGTAAACTAACACTGACATTGCGGGAATAGCCGACAAACTGGAGTGTTTCATCTTGATCAAAGATGGCATAAATTCCAACTTTACCAAGTAAAAACTCATCGGCGACATTGCCCTCGTCTGTGAGATATGGATAAGGTTTTAGACTTTGGAGACTCGGGAGTTCGGCGGCGGTTGACATGAGTTTAAAAGGGCTAGAGGAGCGTAAACGGTAATGTGAGGAGGGTGTTGAGTGATGAAACCTAGTCTTGAAACCTAGTCTTGAAACTTAGTCTTGAAAGCTAGTCTTGACAAGTGCGATCGCCATCTAACCGGCGATAAATAGCACAGAGGCGACTGGGTTTAAAAATTTTGGCTTTTGCCATAAAATTGGGCGGCACGTTAATAATAGAATACTCTGGAGAGTCATGATATTGCTCAAACTCGTGCGGCATTCCCTTCGGGGTGGCGGTACTATAAGGAACAGGCTGAAAGAGACATTCCGTAAATTCGAGTTCAGCACAATTCAACTGTTGCCGAATTTGCCCAAGAAATGACTCATGAGTTAGCAACTGAAACAACGTTTCTTGCGCCTCGGGATCGAGTTGGACGCTCGCATCGAAATTTTCAATAATTTTTAAAGACATTTAACAATTTTTAACAGATTATGTCACAAATTAGTTAACTTATCAGTTAACTTATCTAAGTTGATGGTTAACCAAGTCCCCACATTTTAACCCGAACCATAACAGATATCAAGCCAAAGCCCAATTTTTATAAGCCCATCCCAAAACGGCTGATTCAACGACGGCTTAATTTCCCAAAATATCCTCCGCTTCTGGCGTATAAATATACTCATAATTAAACTGAAGATAATTCGGATGACGAATCACCGAAAAGCCAAACTCAGTGACTGTTTCTGCCCGAAACGTCACCATCACCAACTCCGTCAATTTTTTGCGCGATATTTTGGGCGTTTGCACATAATAATCTCGCTTCGCAAAAAACTTTTTCTTATCCTTAGGAACCACGATTCCATTAATTTGGTGTGCAAAGCGAATCGGCTTAATATATTTATTGAGAAACTCATCCTGATTTCGTTGGATGCGATAGAGTCGTTCTTGCTGAATCCAACTCATCGTAAACATCATTTTGAGCAACTCAAAACCCAACGTATAATTAAAGGCATTATTACTTTCTTCAGAACTGCCAATCAGCCGCACCGCAACTTCTAAATACTGTTCCGGCTGTCGCTGCATATCCTGAGCGCAATGGATATAAAACTGTCGAATATAGCCTCGTAACAGACTTTCCGTTAAATTGGTTTCAATATGGAATTGTTCGAGATAATACTTGACTTTTTGGCGAGTATCGCGGTCTTCAATGAGCCGCGAAACTAAACCATCGGCGGTATATTCATCGAGAAACTCCGCCTGAACCTCTGAGGGGGCTGCACAGAGGATATGACACAGAGAAAGAACATAGCGGCGTTCATTCCAATGAAGTTGTTCCGCCCAATCTCGCGCTTGGGGCGGAAGTTGGGCAAAAATACTATGAGGATCGATGGAATTATCAGAAAACATAAACTCTACTGTGACGACAAAGGTGAGGCCATGGATAGACTCAAAGGCTCCAAACTTGGATCCAAGTTTCCCAGGTTCCCCCCCTGACGATCGCCCCATCAAGGCGATCGCCCAACCGACGTTTCATCGCCCCTCACCCCATTAACTTAGCGTGATCCCCAGTGAAATGACCGAAAGACTGACCTAAAGACTAACCCAGAGACACTTACTTAGAAACAAAGTGAACCCAGAAACTCCCATCCGGCTTACAGGTTTCGCGAATCATGCGATAAGAATAGCGTTGATACTTCCCAGACAAATCCGTACGATAGCCCGTTGAGAACCATTCCCCATAGGGATCATGGACAAAAAACTGCTCTCGCTCCTCGTCATAGCCCACCAACACCACAATATGACCATAGGAGGTGAAATAACCATGAACAATCACCGGCTTCAAGTCAGCGAGCCAATTCTTAACCTCATCGAAGGTCGCATTGGTGCGGAACTCATCCTGAGCGCCATAGTCTCTGACAATTTTAGCTAAATCATAGGGACTGTGACGACTGAGATTATTATCGAGGGCGTAGCGGTAGAGTTCATCCTCGAACTGGCGAGCATTCGTGCGTTGCGGGATGCCAAAATACGTCAGACACATCGCCACAGACGTAACATTACAAGCCCCCGTCGGATTCTCGAAGTTGTCCAACTGAGACAAATAGGGACAATCGAGTTGAATAATCCGGGGTCGAGGTTTCGGGTACAAGCGAGACGTACCCAGTTCTTGAGACGAGTGGCCCAAAACCTCCACATGATCCCCGAACGCATACCAGGTATCGAGGCCCGCCAGAGCCTCATCCTGAAACGTCACCCGTAAATGATTGCGTTCACGAGTGAAGGTGTCAATCGGGAACTCGCGATCGCGGTTAATCGAGATCTTCTCGCGATCGGGTAACTCCTTCGACTCAATCGGACGCTGTTTGAAGACCGTATTCGTGAGGGTACGCAGAAGGAGAGACATGGCAGCTACCTCAGCACATGAAGAGTAATCAGGAACACCCGCGACCTCGCCAATTCCGGAAAGGGGGAGAAGTTGGCTAAGCTATTAGGGAAGGTATCACGTTCTGACCCCCCCTCGCTAGATCTAAGCTAATCATGACCGACGGTTCCAATCCTAGTTCCAATCGTATCTGTATTCTCGGCGGCGGCTTTGGTGGACTCTACACCGCCCTCAAACTGGCCCAATTCCCCTGGGAAAGCTCCGCTCAACCCGAGATTACCCTCATCGATCGCAGCGATCGCTTTGTCTTCTCCCCCCTCCTCTACGAACTGGTAACAGACGAACTGCAAACCTGGGAAATCGCCCCACCCTTCGTCGAACTGCTGGCCAACACCCCCATTCAGTTCCGCCAAGCCGACGTCGAAGACATTAACCCCGACTCCCAACAGGTGTCTCTCGTTGGCGGCGATCGCCTCGACTACGATCGCCTCGTCTTAGCCCTCGGCGGCGAAACCCCCCTCGATGGCGTTCCCGGTGCAGCCGACCATGCCATCCCCTTTCGTACCGTTAGCGATGCCTACCGCGTCCGGCAACGGCTGCAAAACCTAGAAAATAGCGATTCAGACAAAATCCGGGTAGCCATCGTGGGTGGCGGCTATAGCGGCGTGGAAATCGCCTGTAAACTCGCCGATCGCCTGGGCAATCGGGGTCGCATTCGCATCGTCGAACGTCACGATAGCATCTTGCGCCATTCCCCCGAATTTAACCGTAACGCCGGCAAACGGGCCTTGAGCGATCGCGGCATCTGGACCGACCTCGAAACCGACGTCGTCTCCATCAGCGAGGACAGTATTTCCCTGCGTTACCGAGGTCAAATCGACGAAATCCCCGTCGATCTCGTCCTGTGGACCGTCGGCACCCGCGTCGCCCCCGTCGTCGAACGGCTCCCCTTCGAGCGAGGCGATCGCGGCAAAATCAAAGTCAACCGCCATCTCCAAGTGTGCGATCGCCCCAACATCTTCGCCCTCGGCGACCTCGCCGACGCCCACGACGCCAACGGACAAACCATTCCCGCCACCGCCCAAGCCGCCTTCCAACAAGCCGACTACACCGCCTGGAATCTCTGGGCCTCCCTCACCCAGCGTCCCCTACTTCCCCTGCGTTATCAAAACCTCGGAGAAATGATGACCCTCGGCATCGACAACGCCACCCTCTCCGGCTTAGGCGTGAGTTTAGACGGTCCCCTGGCCCATATCGCCCGTCGTCTCATGTATCTCTACCGCCTGCCCACCTTAGAACACCAAGTTAAAGTGGGCGTCAACTGGATTGTCGATCCCCTGCGGGCCTTAATCACTCCCCAGTAAAGACCTCAATACGTCTCAATCGGCTGAGATTGAGACCTCCCCATGATTAACTGTTAAGGGTTGAACCATTAAACCATTCAAGGCCAGAGGAGGTTATTCTTGAGACTAGCCGCTGAAACCGCCGAATTACCCCAGACCCCATCACGACGCGACAACAACAAGCCCCAAGTCATCTTTCTCGATGCCGTCGGAACCCTCTTTGGCGTTCGTGGCAGCGTCGGGGAAGTCTATCGAGACTTTACCCACTATCAGACCGGCATTGACCTCGACGCTGAAGCTACCAACAAGGTCTTTTACGACCTCTTTAAAGCCGCACCCCCGCCAGAATTTCCCCAAGTCGAACCCCAAGATCTGTTAGAACTGGAATTTAACTGGTGGTTGGCGATCGCCTACGACACCTTTGCCGGAGTCGGCGTTCTCGATCAATTCTCTGACTTTGAAGGCTTTTTCAAGCATCTGTTTGCCTACTTCGCCAGCGCCGACCCCTGGGTAATCTATCCCGATGTCCGACCCACCCTAACCTATTGGCAACAGCAAGGCATTGAACTCGGAGTGGTCTCCAACTTCGACTCACGGCTGTATAGCGTCCTAGATTGCCTCAACCTGAGCCAATTTTTTACCTCCGTCACCGTCTCCACCCGAGTCGGGGCAGCCAAACCCAAATCCCAGATCTGGACTTGCGCCTTAGCCGCCCACGACTGTCCCCCAGCCGCCGCCTGGCATATTGGCGACAGTTACCGAGAAGACGTTGAAGGCGCCATTGACGCCGGGTTGCGGGGCATTTGGCTAAATCGTCAGTAGCAATTATCACCGAGATCAGGTCAAACGAAGATGAGTAAGCAGATCGTTGGTCGGGCCATCCCCCTCACCTCAACCCTTTCCTCCTCAGCGGTTCTGCTGACCCTGATCCTGGCGATCGCTGATAGCAGCGTCGCGCAAATCACCCCAGACGCGACGCTACCGGAGAACTCCCGCGTCACCACCGACGGCAGACAACTGACCATCGACGGGGGAACCCGTGCCGGAACCAACCTCTTCCATAGCTTTGATCACTTTGACCTCCCCACCAATTGGGAAGCCCACTTCAATAACCCCGCCACCGCCCGGCGCATCATCACCCGCATCACCGGCAACCAAGCCTCGCAAATTGATGGTCTAATCCGGGCGAACCATCAAGCCAGTCTTATTTTCCTTAATCCCAATGGCATCGAGTTCGGGGAAACCGCTCAACTGCAACTTGGCGGTTCTTTCATGGCTAGCACCGCCGAGGGTCTTCTCTTTGAGGATGGCAGTCAATACAACGCCGTCTCCACCTCCGGCGATGATCCCCTGTTGACCGTTAGCGTCCCCATTGGCCTGCAATTTGGCAACAATCCCGCCCCCATTCGCAATCAATCCCTCGCGAGCAGTTCTCTCATTCCCAGCCTAGATGCCCCTCTACCGCTGGCTAACCCCCCAGGGCTGACCGTTGCCCCTGGCCAAACCCTGGCCCTGTTTGGCGGAGATATTCACCTAGAGTCGGGCAATCTTAGTAGTTTTGGCGGACCGGTGATTCTGGGGAGTTTCGGCGACAATAGTCAAATTACCTGGCAACCGCCACCGGGTACTGAACCCGGTCTGGGCTTAGTTCTCAATCTCGACTCAGCCTCGACTGGCGGAACGCTGGATCTGTCCCAAGGGGCAACAGTGAGTAGTAGTGGATTGGGGGGCGGTGCCATTGACTTGTATGGCGATCGCCTGCTGATGAGTCAAGGCGCGAGTTTGCGGGCCGACACCTTTGGCCCCATCGACGGCCAGGGGATTACTATCAGTGTCCAAGATGTCCAGATGAGCGATCGCGCCTTGATCTCCAGTTCCACTTTTGGTACCGGGGCCGGTGGCGACATTACCCTCAGCGGCGATCGCATCGAGATCCAAGGCACCCAACCGGGGGTACTCCTGGCGGAAGTGCTCAACGGAACCTTTAACCCGACCCAAATCCAAGATGGCATTTATGCCCTCAGCATCGGCAACGGCCCCGCCGGAAAGGTTACCGTAACTGGGGCAGACGTGGACATGAGCCAAGGCTCAGTGCTTCTAACCAGCGCCTTAAACCAAGGCCGGGGGGGAGACATCGAGATCAACGCCGAGCAGTTTCGTCTCGCCGATCGCGCCCTACTCCTGAGCGGAACCGCAGGAGCGGGCCGCGCTGGTGATATTCGCTTGCGGGTCGACCATCTCCAACTTGAAAACGGAGGCATCGTCAGTACCGCATCCAGTGCCACCGGAACCGCCGATAGCGGCAATCTCGATGTCGTCGCCGATCGCATCAACCTACAACGAACCCGCGCCGGGGCAATTATCCCTGGAGGACTGTTTACCGCCACCCTGGGTCAAGGCAATGCCGGAAATTTATCCATTGAAACCCGAGAGTTAGAGGCCCGTGGCGGAATGCAAATTTCAGCCGCCTCCAGCAGTGCCGGAGAGGGCGGAAATCTAAGGATTCGTGCCACTGACTCCATTGACTTGAGCCAAGCCAGTGATGACCGGGTTTGGGTCACGGGCATTTTTACAACATCCTCCCTACTGCAAGTCGCCGGACAACAAGGAACCGCCGGAGCGGGGTCATTAGAGATTGTCACCCAACAGTTAACCCTCAATAGTGGAGCACGGATCTCCGCTGCGACGGGAGGCGAAGGAGCCGCCGGACAGTTGAGCATTCGCGCCAGTGAATCCGTGGATATTGCGGGTGAGACACTCTCCGCTCGCGGTATCCGTGAGCCAACCGCACTGTGGACCGAATCTCGGGGAGCCGGAGAGGCGGGGAATCTTCAGGTGATGACCCCATGGCTGCGATTGCGGGATGGGGCCGAAATTGCCGTGCGGGGTCGGGGAACGGGAGCCGCTGGCAATTTGGAGATCATCGCCGATCGCATTGATATTTTGAATCGTGCTGAAATTGGTGCTTCAACGGTGGATGGTGCAGGCGGAAATGTGCGCCTAACCTTCGCAGACCTGACGCTCGATGCTGCGGTTGAAGTGTCAGTGAGTTCTCTGGGCCAAGGGAATGCCGGTGATGTGGAATTGCAGGGACAACAATTGACGGTTAATAATGGTCGAATTGCCGCCACCAGCGTTTTAGGTCAGGGGGGAAACCTCAATATCAACCTAGACAATGTGGCAATTTTACGTCAAGCCAGTGAATTCTCAACGCGGGCGGGAACCGCTGCCACCGCTGGCGGCGATGGTGGGAATATTACCCTACAACTCGGGGCGATCGCCTTACTCGATGGCAGCAGTCTTGACGCTAACGCCTTTCAAGGCTCCGGCGGCAATATCCAAGTTGCCACTCAGGGGTTATTCTTAGGACAAGATAGCCAAATTACGGCGAGTTCTCAATTTGGCCTCGATGGTACAGTAACGATTCAAACTCCCGATGCCGAAGCCGCAACTGGCCTGGTGGAATTAACAGAACGTCCCCTTGATCCAACTCGTCAAATTGCCTCAGGCTGCGCCGTCAGTGACGGCAATACGTTTATGATTACGGGACGAGGAGGCCTGCCGGATAATCCCAGTGATGGCTTACCCGGAAGCGTCAGTTGGACCGATAGCCGAGATTGGCGATTGCTTCAGGGGACACCATCGATGGCGGTTTCTGCGGTCACCTCGACCTCCCCAACCGTAGAAGCGACAACCTGGCGACATCAAGACGATGGAACGGTGGTTTTGTTCTCTCCTCGCCCCGTCAACCCGGTTGATCTAAACTCAACCTGTCCCTAGGTTATTCCTTGGGTTATTCATCATTTTTAGGGTGAGTCAAGACATAATCAAATAACAAAAGATATGGGACAAATAAGAAAGATGTTTATACCAATTTTCACAAGTCGTGCTATCAATGTCTGTAGGGGAACCCACCCCTAACCCCTCCCAGGAGGGGACGGCTGTTCGCCCTCCTCAGTTTTAGATGTATAGCAAGCATTTGAAAAAAAGGTATTAAATAGAGCAAAAAGTCTTTTGTTTATGATTATTTAGAACTAACTTTTAACCCCTCAAAATCCCATGGCCCGTTTAACCGGTTTAAAACTAACTCATTCCTGGTATCGTCGCAGCTTTAGTCTTGTCCTCAGTGTCTGTTTTCTCCTCGGACTGTCCCTTTCCCTCGGTCTCTCTCGGGGAAGCGCGACCCCCGTGACGGCTTCCGTCGAGATCACTCAGAGCGACGTTTATGCCCAAAATGATGCCTATGCCCAAGAACAACAGGGGCGATCGCACCTCAACGCCGGCCATTTCCAGGCCGCCGCCGACCAATTTGCGGCCGCCGCCGCTGGCTTTGGCCGCAGCGGCGATCGCCTCTCCCAAGCCGGTAGCCTCACCTATCAAGCCCTAGCCCTCTACCAACTCGGACAACTCTTACCCGCCCAAAGCACCATCAGCCAAGCCTTCAGCCTTCTCGAAGCCGATGAATCTCCCCATCGCAGCGCCGTAGAAGCCCAGGCCCGCTTAACCCAGGGGCAAATTCAACTGGCCAGCGGTGACGCTCAAAGCGCCCTCGATAGCTGGGAACGGGCGGCTGACCTCTATCAACTCGGGGGCGATCGCCTCGGGGAATTAGGCGCACTCACCAATCAATCCATTGCCCTACAAAGTCTGGGCCTCTACCGCCGCTCCCAACAACAACTCGAACAAATTACCGCCCAACTCGACACCTTAGACCCCTCCCAGACCAGTCCCCAATTACAGGTATCGGCCCTGACCGACTTAGCCATTGCTCAACAAGTGGTGGGCAACGTTCAAGCCTCACAACAACTGTTACGTCAAGCCCTAGAGTTAGCCCAATCCGAGACTCTGCCTCAAACCAGTTTAATTCTGCGGGCCTTAGCCAACAGTTATCGGGCCTTAGACAACATCCCGCAAGCCCAAGCTCTCTATCAGCAAGCCGCCAGCGAGGCCAGAACCCCCTTAGACCGCATCACCGCCGAATTGGAACAGGCCAGCCTGTTGCTGCAAACGGGCCAATCTCAACAAGCGACCCAACAACTTCAACAACTTCAACCCCAACTGGCTCAGCTCCCCCCCAGTCGTCGCGGCATTTATGCTCGGGTCAATTTCGTAGAAAACTATGCTCAGCTCGCCCCTCCAGAAGAACGTCGGGCCTTAGCCGACCTGTTGGCCGGGGCCATTGAGCAAGCCCGAGCGTTACAAGATGGACGAGCCGAAGCCTTAGCCGTCGGGCAATTGGCACGAGTCTATGAACAACAGGGACAACGACGCGAGGCCATTACCCTAAGCCAACAGGCCCTCCAAATTGCCGCACCTTTGGGGAATGCCACAGATTTGATGGCCCGTTGGCAGGCCCAATTGGGCCAGTTATATGAACAAGAGGGGGAACGTGACTTAGCGATTACGGCCTACAGCAACGCCGTCACGGCCCTCGATGAACTGGGGCAAGATTTAGTGGCCATTAACCCGGAGGTGCGTCTGTCGTTCCGAGATACTGTTGAACCCGTCTATCGCTCTTTAGTGAGTTTGCTCTTGCAAGATAACCCCAGTCAAGCTCAACTCAGACAAGCCCGAGATACCATTGACGCTCTGCAAGTGGCGGAATTGGAAAACTTTTTCCGCGAAGCCTGTTTAGAGGCGCGTCCGACGCAAATTGAAACCGTCGACCCTCACGCGGCGGCCCTGTATCCGATTATTTTAAGCGATCGCCTAGAGGTGATTGTCGGCATTCCAGGACAACCCCTACGTCACACCAGTACCGCCATCAGTCAGGAGCAGTTTCAACAGACCCTAAGCCGCTTTCGTCAGTCCCTGAGTCTTTCCTTTTCCCGCCGTGAACAACTGCAACTGTATCAACAACTCTATGATTGGCTGATTCGCCCGGTCGAAGCCGACTTACAACAGGCTCAAATCGAGACCCTAGTGTTTGTCCTCGATGGAGAATTGCGTAACCTGCCCATGGCGGTCTTACATGACGGCGATCGCTATCTCATTGAACAATACAGCCTGGCGATCGCCCCCGGACTGCAACTCCTCGAACCCCGTCCCCTCGACAATAGCCGCCTTCAGGCCGTCGTCGGCGGCTTAAGTGAAGCTCGTGACGGATTCGCGGCCCTACCCGGCGTAGAATCAGAAATTCGCCGCATCGGTAGCAGCATTAACACCGACGTGCGTCTCAATAAATCCTTTACCATTGACGCCACACGGGATGCCCTCAGTCGCACCGATAGTCCCGTCTTGCACCTAGCCACTCACGGCCAATTTAGTTCCAACGCCGAAGAGACCTTTATTCTGACCTGGAACGGCTCCCTCAACGTCAACGAATTGGGGCAACTCCTGCAACGACGGGACGAACAGCGATTTGGGGCTTTAGAATTGCTAGTCCTCAGTGCCTGTCAAACCGCCATGGGCGACGATCGCGCCCTCTTAGGACTCGCTGGCCTGGCCGTTCGTAGTGGGGCGCGATCGACCCTAGCCACCCTCTGGGCCGTGCGTGATCAGGCCACCGCCGACCTGATGGCCGAGTTTTACCATCAACTGGCCCAACCCGGTATGAGCAAAGCCAAAGCCCTGCAAGAAGCCCAACTTTCCCTACTACGACAACCCGACTATCAACGCCCCTTTTTCTGGTCAGCTTTTATCTTAGTGGGGAATTGGTTATAGATAATCGATCCATGATAGCCCGGATGGCCCGCGATCGCGCAACTTAGGCAAAATTCATAAAGTCTTTACCAAGACTTTATGGTTTTGGCGTAACTTTACCAAATCGGGCAGCTAGTATGTTAATGAGGAAGAGTACCGACTCAACAAAAATCCCAGGCGAAATCATGAAGTCTATTTCACAATTGTCCCGTTACCTTTTAGCAACCCTATCCCTTAGCAGTGTTCTAGGGATAATCGCCCCATCAGTCCTCGCGGTCACCTTCAGCACTCCTGAGGGCGTTGCGGGGACTCCGAGAACTCAAACCGGCGGTGGAGCCAGCCGTAGCAATGGCCAATGTCTCGTGGGGCAAGAAAACCTAGAGGCGATCCGCCCGATTCTCCCAAACTTTGAACGAGTTTTAACCGTTTCGGGGCGGCCATCTTTCTTCGTTTCTCTTCCTGAAACAACTGCCCAAACCGCCACCTTTAGCCTTCAGGATCGTCGCGGTGAAACCCATTACCGCAGCGAAGTTGACTTACCTGAACAAGGGGGAATCGTCCAAGTCACTCTTCCCGACGAGCATCCTGAACTCGCACTCGGGGAAGATTACTCCTGGTACTTTGAAGTCCATTGCGTTTCAGCCTTTGATCCCAACAATCCCACCATCGAAGGAACCGTCTATCGTTTACCCATCGAAGACGCCCTAGCTGAACAACTCGAAGCCGCTGAAACCGCCGTCGACCTAGCCCAGGTTTATGGAGAATATGGCATTTGGTATGATGCCCTGGCTACCCTGGCCGACGCCCAGCACAGACAACCCGACAACGAGATCATTGCCGAAAACTGGGCCGAACTCTTGACCTCCGTTGGCTTAGAGGATCTCAGCCAACAGTCCTTAAATTTCGAGTAACCCACCGTCATCGTTAAATCCCTCCGGGATTGACAATACCAACTCAAGAGCGCAGGCGATCCCGATATCCCTCGGGAAACCCTGTGTTCTAAACTATTAAGGGGAGGACGAGCATCACGGAAATGTCGAGCTAAACAGAAGGCTTACACAATAATCGTTTATGGGATCTCGATACGCCAAACTGAAGCGACGGCGAGTTCGGGTAAGGCTGTGGCGGTGGCGATTTGTCCTGATGACCCCAGCCCTGGTTGCGGCTATCTTTGTTTTGGGGCAAATCTGGGGTCTGTTTCGCCCCTGGGAATGGACGGTTCGGGATCAACTCTTTCGCTTACGCCCTCCCGAAGCCATCGATTCTCGACTGCTCATTGTTGCCATTGATGAACCCGATATTGTGGCCGTGGGACAATGGCCCATGCCCGATACAGTTTTGGGAGAGCTGTTAGACAAAATCCGCCAAGGAGATCCCGCCGCCATTGGTTTGGATTTATATCGAGATCTCCCGGTTGAACCGGGCCATGAAGAACTCGTCGAGATTTTTCAGACGACACCTAATCTGTTTGGAGTCGAGAAGTTAATTGGACATACCGTGGCCCCCCCGCCCGCGTTGGAGGAACTCGGACAGGTGGGAATCTCCGATCTCTTACCGGATGCTGATGGTAAGATTCGTCGGGCGATTCTCTCGGCAGAAGATTCTCAGGGGGTATCACGGCTCGGATTGGGGATCATGTTGGCCCTGCATTATCTAGAACAAGAAGGAATTTCCCTAGAACCACTTGATCCTGAGCGGATGCACTTGGGCCTGGGCCAAGCTCGTTTTGTGCCGATTACGCCGGAGGTGGGCGATTACTTCTCCGAGGAGATTGGCGGCTATCAAATTCCCCTGAATTACCAAAGTCAGGTCTTTGAAACCGTCACCCTCAAGGATGTGTTGTCGGGAACCGTTGAGCCGGAGCAATTTCGCGATCGCGTCGTCATTATTGGTCCGCTGGCCCCGAGCCTCAACGACTTCTTTTACACCCCCTACAGTAGCAACCTGACCCAAGACCCTCCGCAAATGCCGGGGGCGGTGGTTCATGCCAATATCGTCAGCCAAACCCTATCAGCGGCTCTCGACGGTCGCCCCCTGTTGCGTCTCTGGCATCGCCGGGCCATTTGGCTATGGATTCTACTCTGGTCAGGAGTGGGAGCGGTGATGACCGGGAAACTCTTATTCTGGGCGCGATCGCGGGGCTATAACCTGGGACTCCTGGCCGCCGTCATCACGATCACAACTGGAGTCACAAGCCTGGGTATCATCGTCTATATTAGCTTTCTCCAAGGCTGGCTCACCCCCCTAGTTCTCCCCAGTTTAGCTCTGTCCACCACCTCCATTGTCATCGTCAACAGCCATCATCTCTCAGAATTGCGCCGGGCCAACCGCAAACTCAAACAGTCTTCGGTTCGCTTAGCTCATCGCGTCGAAGAGCGAACCGCTGAACTGCGTCAGGCCCTGACAGCCGCCGAGGCGGCGACGGTGGCCAAAAGTGAGTTTCTGGCTAATATGAGCCATGAGATTCGCACCCCCATGAATGGAGTCATTGGGATGACGGATTTGCTCCTGGTGAGCCAACTGACTCCAGAACAGCGGGATTTCTTGCAAACCATCCGCAGCAGTGGCGAAAGTCTCCTGGCCATCGTCAACGATATCCTAGACTTCTCGAAACTCGAAGCCGGGCGCATGGAACTCGAATCCATCCCCTTTAATCTCAAAGCCTGTATGACCGATGTGACACGCTTACTCTACGCCAAAGCCGAGAGTAAGGGACTCGACCTGCGGGTCATCCTCGATGAGGATATTTCCGCCTGTATGCAGGGTGATCCAACCCGGTTACGACAGATTTTTATCAATTTGGCGGGTAATGCCATCAAGTTTACGGCTCAGGGGTCGATTACCTTGCGAGCCAGCCGCTGCGATCGCCATGACCCTCAAGGGGCCTCAGACTCACTCCTCATCCGCTTTAGCGTTAAAGATACCGGCATCGGCATCGCCCCAGAACATCAACATAAGCTCTTTCAATCGTTCTCTCAGGTGGATGCCTCCACCACCCGCCAATATGGTGGCACAGGCTTAGGATTGGCGATTTGTAAACAATTAACCCAGTTGATGGGGGGCGAGATTGGCGTGGAGAGTCAATGGGGCCAGGGGTCAACCTTTTGGTTTACCGCCCGTATGAAGCCAGTCACCACTGGAGTCTGCGAGACCCTTCGCCCAGAACCACAATCCCCTGACCTTATCACTGTGGCCGCGAATACTGTGGCCGGGAAGACTGTGGCAGCGAATGGCGACCCCCAGCAGCGCCCGGTTAAAATTTTGGTGGTTGAAGATACCCCCGTCAATCAAAAGGTGGTTCGCAATCAACTAAAACTCATCGGCTATCTCGATGTTGTCTGTGCCGATAATGGACAAATTGCTCTCGATCGCCTAGCGCAAGAATCCTTTAACATCATTTTGATGGATTGTCAAATGCCAGTCCTCGATGGCTATGAAACCAGCCGTCGTATTCGCCAGCAGTATGGCGATCGCCTACCAATTATTGCCATGACCGCCCATGCGTTAGACGGAGAACGAGACAAATGTCTAGCGGCGGGAATGGACGACTACATCACCAAACCCGTGAAACGAGAACGGTTAGCTGAGCGTTTAGAGTTTTGGCTCGATCAGTCCTTACCCACTCCCAACGGTCCGGCGGACACCTCCTCGACACCGCCACCCCAAGAGCGGGCCACCTCTCAAGACCCCTCTCAAGACCCCTCTCAAGACCCAGCGGCTGTGGCCTTAATTGACGCGGAACACCTCGCAAGCATCACCGGCGGCGATCTCGAGTTTCAACAAGAATTGCTCGAAATCTTCTCAGATGACGCGATCCAATCGATAGACGCGATCAAAATTGCCTTAGAGCAACAGGATTGGCAGGGATTATATCAACTCGCCCATAAACTCAAAGGGGCCAGCAGTAGTGCGGCCATTTTGCGTATTCCGGATTTAGCCCGCCAACTCGAATCTCAGGCGCAAGCCTATCACGAGGAGGGGTTACCGAATCATGGAGGGCGCCATGGCGCAGCCCCGGTGACTCAAGCGAAAGCCGATTTACATCAACTGCATGAGATTGTCGAGACTCTTGAGTCGACGCTGATCCAACTGCGGTTTAAAGTAGAACGAGGTCACTTCTAGATCCCTGGTTGAACGTTTCGACAATGCCCCTATTTTCTGACTCGCCATGTCCCCGATTGACGGCTCCCCTGTCGGGAGTGGCTTGGGTTCTCCCAGCTTTGGCGAGTTTAAGCCTCACCGCCCCAGCTCAAGCCGATGCGTCATTGCATCTGTCCTATCCGCCGGATAACCACGAAACCGTTGCCGATCGCATCTTCATTATCGGCACCGCCGACCCCAACCAGAGGGTGTTGATCAATGGTAATGCCATTAACCGCTCCCCCGCTGGACATTTTGCCCCCAGCGTTCCCTTAGAAATGGGGGAAAATGTCATCGAGGTGCAAGCCGGCGATCGCCGGGTACAGCGTCGCATTATCCGCCTCTCAGCGGCGCCTGATTTCCCCGACGATGGCTTTGGCTTCGCCCGAGGGTCCCTAGAACCAGCCGTTGATATCACCCGAGCGGTGGGAGAATGGGTCTGTTTCCAGGCCTTAGCCCCTGGGGCCGATTTCAACGCCGCTGTCACCCTTGGCGGCCGTCAGATTCCCCTTCTTCCTGAAACCCATGGCAGCGAGTTACCGGGCAACGCGGCGGTTCTGACGGGGCAAAATCAGCCTCAAACCGCTACGGCAACTCGTTACCAAGGTTGTCATCGTTTTGAGGCAACCGGCCGCCTAGGACAGCCTGTTTTTGAACTGCGGCGGGGCGATCGCCGTATCCGAGAAACCGCCGCCGGAACCGTCGAGATTACCGCCCCGAGCCTGAGTCCTCTCCCCGTCGCGCGTGTGATTAGCCCAGAAGCCGTCTCCCGCACGGGGCCAGGAACTCAATACTCTCGTCTAACCCCCATCCCCCAAGGTGTTGAAGCCAGCATCACCGGGGCGGAAGGGGACTGGTTACGGCTCGATTATGGGGTCTGGGTCCATCGAGATGAAGTGGAGCGTTATGACGCGGGGGCGCCGCCACAAGCGGTGATTCGCAGTATTAGTAGCCGTCAACGGGGCGATCGCACGGAGATTTATTTTCCCCTCAGTTCTCGGGTTCCCCCCCAGGTGCAGCAAGATGGCCGCCAGTTCCGACTCACGCTGCACAACACCACCGCCCAAACGGATTTAATTGCCTTTAACGCCAATCCGGCGATTCAGGGCATGACCTGGCAAGCCTTAGACGGCGATCGGGTTCAATATACCTTTGAGATGAACTCAGCCCAGCAATGGGGCTATGACCTACGCTACGACAACACCACCCTCGTTCTCAGTCTCCGACATCCGCCTCAACTCAACCGCAATCAACCCCTAGCCGGAACCCGCATTTTCATCGATCCCGGTCATGGTGGCCCCGAAGACTTCGGCGCCTCTAGCCCCACCCCAGTTCGGGAAAAGGAACCCGCCCTGACGGTCAGTTTACGGCTGCGCGATGAGCTAGAACGTCGCGGGGCCACGGTGATTCTCTCCCGAGAGACGGATGTGGATCTCGGCCTGCGCGAGCGCATGGACATGATTCAGAAGGCTGAACCCACCCTGGCGTTGAGTATCCATTACAACGCCCTCCCCGACAGTGGCGATGCTGAGAATACCGCCGGTATCGGCACGTTTTGGTATCACCCCCAGGCTCAGGATTTAGCGGTATTTCTCTACCGTCATCTCGTCGAGGATCTCAACCGCCCCGAATATGGGGTATTTTGGGCAAATTTTGCCCTGACTCGTCCTCAGATTGCGCCAGCGGTATTATTGGAGTTAGGGTTCCTGATTAATCCCAATGAGTATGAGTGGATTATGGACGAGCAACAACAGCAACGTTTGGCGGTGTCCCTCGCGGACGGGATTGAGGCCTGGCTCGCCCAACAACCCTAAAGTTTTTTTACCGCTACGGCAGCACCACGGCGATCGCGTGTTAACGTCTTGACAGTTCCCTATTCCCTATTCCCTGTTCCCTATTCCCTATTCCCT
>SIHH01000054.1:0-7036 GCA_004299065.1 Phormidium sp. SL48-SHIP
AGTTGTCGGGGCGATCGCCGATGGTCCGTTTCAGGGGCGATCGGAGAACAACACCGAACCCCTGACAAGACCCTGATGTCCATCAAGATTGTGGTATCTGCTGACTGGGACAAGCCTAAATCACGGCGAGTCCCCCGATATCTTACCGTCCTGTTAACAAGGTATTATAACTAGACAAAACTATCTAAATCACAGTTGAGGTAAACTCTTGACCTCCAAGCGGCAAATCGGCAAACTTATCAAATGGAATGATGAGAGAGGATTTGGATTCATCCAAGTCAACTCCCGTCAGCCGCAAATCTTTATCCATATCTCCGCCCTAAAAGACTCGAAACGTCGTCCCCAAGTTGGGGATAACATCCAATATTCAATTACTCATAAAAAAGGCAAAATTCGAGCCTGTCATGCCTCAATTGTCGGAGTCAACGTTCAGAAAAAAATACCCTCATCCCCATCAAAAAAAAGACCCTATAAAAGCAAGCGTCGTCCCATTCCTTGGCTTGAGGTTGCACTCCTCTCAATCGTTCCCATCCTAGGCAGCATTGAACTCCTAAACAGCAGCGGAATCTTTGCCCCATTTCTGGTCTATCCTCTCATGAGTCTAGTAACCTTTAAACTCTATGCCGAGGATAAATCCCGCGCTCAACAGAAGCAGTGGAGAATCCCCGAAAACACCTTACATCTGAGTGAGCTAGCCGGGGGATGGTTGGGCGGTTTCATCGCTCAGCGACGGCTGCGCCATAAATCCATCAAACAGTCCTATCAAATCACCTTCTGGGCAATTGTCATTCTTCATCAAGCCATCTGGATTGATTATGTTTTCCTAGGAGGTGTAACTCTAAAAAACCTCTTAAACTTCTTAAATTCCTAACCTCATTAGTCCTGAACACGCTCACTCCGAGTTTGAGTAACCGGGGGGTCCTGATGCAAATTTGCCCGCGTCAGATGCAACTCATAGCCGAGCCAGGCTAACATTCCTCCCATCACAGCAACCGTAATTAAGAGGGTGCTAGTGAGTAACTGCACCTGGCCAGATAACCGCTCAACTTCCTGATTTCCTCGTTCAACAACGACCAACTTTTTCTGAGGTTGCTCATCACGCTGTCGAGAACTCGGTGCAACTTGGGTGACTTCCGCGTTTTCAGACTGCTTTTGCTTCTCAAACTCCACTAACGAGCGAAGCCAATCGGCAATCAAGAACGGACAATTTGCCTTAAACCAACGCAGGCCAAAAAACAGAAAAATAGGCTTAGAGACTTTTGTAACCGGTCGAAATGCACCCCGAAGTATGCGGCTGCGGAGTTGGCGGTAGTAGATGTTTTCCGCTCCCATATCATAGAGCGCCGCTAACACAATTTTGGCTGTTGCTTCTTCCCGCTCAAACAAATGGTCCAGGGTCAGAAGCATCTCATCCATACTCTTCTTCTCGACCGCCTCTCGCGGTGTGTTGGCTTGATTTGAATGGGTATCCATAGCTTCGGGAGAATCACTATCTCCATTAAAGCGTTAATTTTAGAAAACCCCAGTCCCACATCCCCCTTCATTAACAATTGCTTACTTAGGGTGACTCAGTTACTCAATCAGGTAGGGCGACTCGATCGCCTCGAGGTCCCATAATCCCGCATCGAGCAACGCCTGATAGAGAATTACCGCCACCTCACCACGAGTCGCATCCCGATTTGGGTTGAGACGATCGCCATCAGGATAATTCACCAGCAAACCGCGCTCAAGAGCCATAGCCACCGCTGGTTTCGCCGCCGTTGCAATCTCTTGATGATCGCGAAATCGCTCTAACCTCGTCACATCCGCCTCCCCCAAATTCTGGCCATTCACCAACGCCAACCAAATCGAGAGTCGCTGCACATTTAACTGAGGCGCAAAACGATCGCCCCCCACCCCCGACATAAACCCGCCGCGAGCCACCTGTTGAATCGCCTTAGCCGCCCAAAAACCCGGCGAGACATCCCGGAAGGCGATCGCCTCCCGCAGCGGCGGCGGATTAAACGCCGTCGCCAACAACGTCGCCAACGCCGCCCGCGACAAAGGCGCATCAGGGCGAAAACTTCCATCAGGATAGCCATTCACCAATCCCTTGGCCGTCAACACCGAGACAAACGGGGCCGTCCAATGACCATCTAAATCCGTAAACGGCGGCGCCGCCAGGGTATCGGCCGTAATCACATAGGGCGACTCAATCGGCGGAACCTTACCCAACCGCACCAAAGCCTGATACACCGTCACCGCCACTTCCGCCCGCGTCATGGACGCTTGAGGTCGTAAGCGGCGACGATTGGGGTAATTGGCCACCAATTCCGCCACCGTAGCTTGAGCGATCGCCGTTTGAGCATAACTCGGAATCTGCTTGCGATCGCCATAAAACGACAGAACCTCCATTTGCGCCTCAGGGGCCAACTCCAACCCAGTAACAATCGCCACCCAGGCCTGGCTGCGCGTCACCGGTTCCTCAGGACGAAAACTCCCATTAGGAAACCCCGCCATAAACCCCATCTGGTTCGCCTTCCGAATCGCCTGATAGCCCCAAAATCCCGCCGAGACATCTAAAAACACCCGAGGCTCACGGACCGCGGACCGGTCAAAGGCCTTAGCTAAAATCGCCGCAAAACTGGCCCGCGTCAGCGGCGCATCCGGCAAAAAGCGGCGATTTCCCACCCCGGAAATAATGTCCCGTTCAAACAAATCCTCAATAAACACCTCCGCCCAATGGCCAGCAATATCCTGTAACTCCCTCGGAGGAGGTGGAGCCGCTTCCTCCGGGGCTAACGCCGTTTCAAACTCCTTAAGATATTGAGCCGCCTCGGGTTGAGGAATCCCATAAACCTTAGAAAGTTGACCTCGTTGGGCCAACACCTGACGCACCTCCGAGTTAGCAATTTCCGAGAGTTGCCGTCCCTCCTGCAACGCCACAGCCGCCGCAATCCCCAACCCCTGAGCCACTCCGGCATTATATTCAACAATCCGTCCAGCCGAGGACGCATAACCCGGAAAATCAGACGCTGGACTCACCACCGCCAAATTGGGAACCGACTTAACTTGAGCATGATGAATCCCGACATTAAACACCGGTTTGGCATGAACACTCACACTCTCATAGCCCTTGGCCCGTGCTTTCTGGCCTAATCCCTCAATACCGCCGCGCACATCGAAGTGATAGCCAAACGTCCCCAAGGCCTCGGCAGCGTCCACCCCACCGTCAAGCATTTTCGCCCCACTGAGGGGACTGACTGCCCCTGCGATATTCCCCGCATGACGAATATAGAGTTCTTCGGCGGGGCGCACCTCCGAGGCGCCAAAACTCTCCATAAACCAACGTCGCACCTGTTCAAATTCCCCTAACATGGCCTCCGTCGGACGGGCCGTGTTGCGGGCCAAGGCCTCGGCTTCAGAACCGGTGACAAACCACAACAGAGAGTTCCAGGAGAGACGATTCCCCGGCAAAATCGCCACATTGCCATTGTCGAGGAGAAAGCCACTGTTTTTGAGAGAAAAGGCTTTGTTGCGGCGAGCATGGTAGCCGATACTGAGGGCACGCGATCGCACATCAATAAAATCGCGATCGCTATAGAGTTTTAAGGGCTGTCCCTGAGCATTGGTGAGGGAGTTCTCTAAAAACTTAGCGATGCCGGGATCTCCCCCAGAGGCCAGTTTCAATAATTGTCGTCCCATCGAACTCTGGGGATCGAGCAGATGGCGTAAATAGTAAGCTTCCACCTCCCGGACTTTGGCCACGCTCACCCCCTCGGTTTCAAAGCACAGGGTTACCGGAAGTTCAGCCTCAGGGAGTCCGAAGGTCGCAAACCCTTGTAATTTTTTGACTCCGGCGGCTTGGGCCAGTTCAGCATTGACTGTTGCATCAATGAACTGTTCGGCCAAAAACGTTTCGCCGCGTGTTAGCCGTAGACCACTGATGCGCGATCGCGTTTTCAACACCTCAGCGATCTCAGCCTGTCCGGTCATTAAGGCGCCGACCTCCCCCAACATGGCTCGTAGCGCGGCATTGGCCCGCAACGGATCGAGGGCGATAAACTGGACCTGGGCGCGGTTGAGGAATTCTTGATAAATGGACGCTGGATCTCCGAATGTGCCTAATCCATGACGGCGACGTACATCGGCCGGAATCCCACTGCGATCGAGATAGGAGAGACCCCCGCGCACTAAATGTCCGCCAATGAGTCCGGTGGCCGGTCCTTTGAGCATCAGCAGCGATCGCGGCCAATCCCCCGTCCGCTGACGGAACTCACGAGCCGCTGTCACTAACGCCAACACACCGGGAACTTCATCACCGAAAACAATCAGATCAAAGGTGCGAACCATAAGCCGATTACCGTACAGGGGAGAAATTTCCAGTGTATAGCAATCCCCTGCCCATCGAGCCGCTGTTCGGTTGCCGATTCTTAGATTCCATTAGCCAACGGGACTGGCGGGATTCGAACCCGCGACCTAGCGCTTAGGAGGCGCTTGCTCTATCCATCTGAGCCACAGCCCCAAAACTTTGGACATGATAACAAGTCGTTGACGGCGATCAAAAAGTTCCCTTGACGTTCTCCCCCGGCCTTTAGGCGAAAGAACAAGCAGAAGGGGTCGGCTAACTGGCTGAAGCTCCAGAAGAAAATTTCTTGAGTCCATCAACGCATTGCCGACACACGAAAAGACTGGCAGTTTAAGCTGGTCCATCATCTCTGTCAGAGCGCTGGGATGATTTTTGTGGAAGATTTGGACGAACGCATCATGGCTAAGGGAATGTTGGGCAAGCACACGCTAGACGCGGGGAATGGGCAGTTGACCCATCAAATCTTGCCGTGGGTAGGCTTCAAACGTGATGTGTATTACGGCCAAGTTGATGCGCGAGGCACGTCTCAAGAGTGTCCGGATTGCGGGGCAGAGGTTCGCAAAGACCTTTCAACCCGAATCCATCATTGCCACAACTGCGGGTCCATCAAACCCCGTGATGTGGCCAGTGGACAAGTCATCGCTGCCCGTGGGCAACGGGTGGTTGAAATGGCCTGTGGAGGGGATGCGGCGGGGGCTGGGGTCACCCAGTCTAGCTGGCACCCGTTGAAGCCCGAAATCTTTGGGGCGACCCAGGGAATCTCCACGCATAATCTTTGATTGGCGTCGAGAGGATGTCAACAATCGAGCCTCAGCGTGGGTCAAGCCTTTAATCCCTCGATCGCCTCAGATCCAGGCAATGATGGTTCAGATGCTTCGGGATGGTGGCTCTCACCACCACCTCCAGAGGCACTATCTCCCGGTAGCCAGTGGATGAAGGGTAGAGGTAACAAGGTGCTGAGATTAGTTAGCATCACCAACAGCCAGAGATTCTCAAAGTTGGATTCGGTGATATTGAGCCAGTGCATCAGCACCGCACCCAATTCATAGGAGACCATCCCAGCAATGTTCGACACGGACATCAATACGGCAAATAAGGTCGCTTCCACGCCACTGGGACAGAGACGGGCCGCTAAGACGAGAACCGGCATAAAGGCAAGTTGGCCCATCACTGTTAGGATGAGACTATCGCCGAGGCTGAACCAATGGTCATCAATACCGATCGCCCGGTTAGCATGAGTCACTAGGAGTAAGGCACTCATCCCCAACACCGCCGAGAGAATGGTGGTCCAGAGAAAAATCTTGCGGAAGGGAACGGCTTTAAAGAAACGCTGAAACAGCCAAATTCCCACCAGAGAGGCGAGACTGGTGACGAGACGCACTCGTCCTAAAAATTCCGGTTGGAATCCCAATTCGTTGGTGGTGAAGTAGAAAAAGGCCGAGTCCGCTGTGGGGGTGGCTTGCCAGAGAAAGAGAAAGGCCGTCGGTAGCCAGATAGATTTTTGGGAAATGGCGGCTTTGAGTTGCTGAATTTGCTGGGTTACACCGCTGAAGTCGGGGCGATTGCGGTTCCCGCACGCTTCGCGATTGCCCGTCGGCTGTTCTGAAATCAACCAGGCGACCCCCGAGACAATCAGGGGAAAGCTAGCGGTAATCAGGAAAATACTGCGGCTGCTGAAGATTTCTAAGAGGAAACCACTGAGATAGGCAGTAATTAAGCCGCCAATGGCGGAAGCGGCCCAAGCAATGGACTGCAACGACCCAGCATCACCTTGAGACTCTTGACGCGCTCGTTCGACCACCAGAGAGTCGGCAATGACATCACTGAAGGCCACGGAGAGGGAGCCGAGGGAAATGGCGGCGATCGCCTGCCAGGGCCGGGTTACCACCGTCGCCAGCAGCAGCCAGGAGAGCGTCCCCAGCAAGCCTGAGAGAATCAGATAGGGACGACGACGATAGCCAAAAATGGGCAGGCCATCGGAGATGAAGCCAAACAGGGGTTTCACCATCCAGGGCAGAGCCACAATCCCCAGTAGGGCTGAGGTTTCAGCGGGACTAAGCCCGAGGTCATCTTTAAGGAAGAAACTCACCGCCAAGCGGGCTAAGCCTAAAACGCCCTGAACAAAGTACACTAGGAGGATGGCAACGAGTTCTGGAGTTGGCTCATTGCCAAATAGGAGTTTATCCCGTAGAAACTCCTTAAAACCCTCCAATCGAGAGGATGAGACGAGCATAACGTAATAAATCTTAATGATTGCGCTGACTCTATCTTAACCAGGCGATCGCCCTGGGGAGCTCAGGCCGGGGACGGTTAACCGTCCGTCGCCCCATCGAAGGGACATTCAAACGGGATGATAGAAAAAGGCCACACTCACCACCAGATAGGTCGCCAATAACAACACCCCTTCGAGCCAATCGGAACGACCATCAGAACTAACGGAGTTGGCCAAGACCACCGCCACCACCACGGCCACCAACTCAAAGGGATTGAAGTTCAAATCCATAGGTTGATCGAATACCCAGCCGGCCAACACCAGCACTGGGGCAACAAACAGAGCAATTTGTAAACTTGATCCCATGGCCACAGCCATGGATAAATCCATCTTGTTTTTCATGGCGACGGTGACCGCTGTGGCGTGTTCAGCGGCGTTGCCAATAATGGGAACCAGGATGACCCCAGTAAATAGGG
>SIHH01000054.1:7136-18503 GCA_004299065.1 Phormidium sp. SL48-SHIP
GCGTGTTCAGCGGCGTTGCCAATAATGGGAACCAGGATGACCCCAGTAAATAGGGGGGTGAAGCCGAGAGTTTCTGTGGCCAATTCCAAGGACCCGACTAATAACTCCGACTCATAGGCTACGGCCAGGGTGCATAGAAGCAACACCCCAGACCAAAACCAGGGATTGGGAGACTCTGCAACGTCTCCAGACTCTAATTCATTTTCCGCTTCTCCGACATCGCAGAGATAGGCGTGGGTTTTCATGGAAAACAGCAGCGTTAAGCCATAAACGATGATGAGAATCACCGCCACGATGCTAGAGAGTTTCTGAATCGTCAGTTCGGGGATACCTTGGGAGGTGGCGACGACGGCGGTGGGAACCAGGATAGCGACGGTGGCCAGGTTCATCACCGAGGCGTTAAGGCGAGCCATCACCGATTCAAAGTTTTGGGATTTGTAGCGAAGTCCCCCTAAAAACATGGAAAATCCCATCACCAGCAACAGGTTACTGAGAATTGAGCCGGTAATGCTGGCTTTGACGACTTCGATTAAGCCGGCCCGCAGGGCAATCAGGGCGATAATCAGTTCCGTGGCGTTGCCGAAGGTGGCGTTGAGGAGTCCGCCGACGGTGGGACCGACGATGACGGCGAGTTCTTCGGTGGCGGTTCCCATCCAGGCGGCTAGGGGGATGATGGCCACGGCGGCGGTTAGAAAAATGACGGTAGCATCCCAATGCAGCCATTCGGCGGCGATGGAGATGGGGAGGAAGGTGAGCAGGAGGGAGAGGATCAGGATTTTCATGGAGAAAGAAAAAAGAACAATGTCGGGGTACAGCTCGTGTTCGCTCAAGGGGAACCCAGTCGGGGTAGGGCCGAGCCAACTTTTAAGAGAGAAATCAAACACGATCTAAAAAAGGCGCTAGTATGAAGTTTATAGCGTAGAGTTTCCATAAGAGATATCTCGATCGCAGGTTGACACCCTTCAGGTATAGCGACCCTAATGTCTTTGTAGGCATGAATTTTAGCCAACTGCTATTGAACATCGTTAGTCAACCAGCGTCCTCAACTATTTTTGTTTGATTTGTTTGATTTGTTTGATTTGTTTGATTTGTTTGATTTATTTGAAATTAGAAATTTAAAAGAGATTTTTTAGACTATGGCTAAGCGATCGCTCCAAGCCTCACCTGGGGGTATTCAGCAGGCTAAGCGTGCCTTTGCGCTCAAAGGATGGACTCAAGAAAATTTGGCCGGGGAAGTCAATCTCAAAACCCGTCAGCCAATCTGGAGATTTTTCACGGGGCAACCGGTGGACCGCCAGGTGTTTATGGAAATCTGCCAGGTGCTGGATTTGGACTGGCGTGAGATTGCCAAGAACCCGCCGGCTGAGTTTCTTGAGCCTGGGGAAACTGTGGCACTGACCCTTGATGAACTCGTTGCTCAAGTGCGATCGCAGCACCACGATACCATTCAGCACCGCTGCGGCATTCTGCAACTGCTCGACGTGCGGCATCCGGTCAACATTGATGACATTTATGTAGATGTCAATATTCTAGAAGCCGTTGCCAACCAGCAATGTCTTGACGTGTCTGCCCTCAATAATCTTGACCCCGCCGATTTTAACCGGATGGGCCTCGGGATGATTGACCAGCCTCAGATCCCCGGAGTCGAAGCGGTCAAGAACTACAGCAAGCTAAGGGTTTTGGGCAAACCCGGAATTGGCAAGACTACCTTTTTGCAACACCTCGCCGTGCAATGTAACCAGGGCGAGTTTGCTCCCGAAAAAGTCCCCATTTTTATTCTCCTGAGGGAGTTTGCCCAGGCTGCTAAACGCCAGGACGACGTTAGCCTGTTCAACTATATTCACCAAACCCTGGTGCGATCGGGTCTCACGAACCCTGCTCAACTTGAACGGTTGCTCATCGAGGGCCGGGTGCTGATGCTGATGGATGGCATGGATGAGGTGATCAACCAAGATATTAGCGCCACCATCCGAGAGATTCGTAGCTTTTCTGATAAATACCACCGCAACCAGTTTGTGGTTTCTTGTCGCACCGCCGCCCAAGAACTTGCCCTGCACGGCTTTACCGATGTCGAAATTGCCCCCTTTAGCTCAGAGCAAATTACCACCTTTGCCCAAAAGTGGTTTGTGACCCTCGGCGGAACCGCCAACTCCCAAGGACAGACGCAAACCGTAGACTTTACCGCAGACTTTCTTGAGAAACTTGACCTCCCCGAAAACTGGCAGTTTCGCCAATTGGTGGTGACTCCTCTCTTTTTGCACCTTTCCTGCTGGCTGTTTCAGGGTCAAGGGCAGTTTCCAACCAAGCGCACAGCATTTTATAAGCAGGGGTTAGACCTGCTGCTGGGGAAATGGGATGAAAACAAAGGGGTGACGCGCGATGAAACCTATCGGGGGTTTTTACTGCCGCAAAAAATGAGGCTGCTGAGTCAACTAGCCGCCGTGACCTTTGAAAAAGGACAGTACTTTTTTGAGCAGCGCGTCATTGAGCAATACATCGAAGATTACCTGCAAAATCTGCCCGAGATGACTCTACAACCTGAGGAACTTCAGCTTGAAAGTGAGGCTATGCTCAAGGCGATCGAAGCCCAGCACGGAATCTTGATCGAGCGCGCCCGAGGGATTTTTTCGTTCTCGTATCTGGTCTTTCAAGAATATCTAACCGCGCGCAAGATTGTCGCCACCCATAATCTGAGTGCCTTAGAGCAAGCTTTAGGGGGATTAGTGAGCCACATTACTGACCCCCACTGGCATGAGGTATTTTTGCTCACCGCCGGGATGCTACGCAGTGCCGATTCCCTAGTGCAGTTGATGAAGCAGGAGGTGGATGCCTTAGTGGCTCAAGACCCTCACTTACAAGAATTTTTGATGTGGGTCAACCAGAAATCAAAAAGTCTTCCCGACCCAAAACTAGCGACCACCCGGGCCTTTTACTTAGCCCTAGCCCAAGACTCCTCTAGTGCGAACCAGTTTGCTTTAGCCAGCAGCCTCGACCAAGGCATATTTTTGGATACGGCTCTGGAAAATTTGTTGCGGGATTTTGCGATCGACCATAGCCAAAATTTTGCCTACGCCCATGCCTGTAGTGAAGCCCTTAACAACATTCTCGTCATCGTTTTAGATGCGGGGTTCTATAAGTCGCTGCAACAGATTAAGGATCAGCTACCTGCCTCTCACCAAAGCCAAGAGCAACTGGAAACCTGGTGGCAAAATAACTACGCGAACTGGGTTGAGCAGCTAAAAGATTCTGTTGCGAAATATCGGAACATTCACCACCCCTGGCAGTTTAATCCTGAGCAGAAGCAGGTGCTAAACCGCTACTATGATGCTAATCAACTTCTAATAGATTGCTTGAACAGTAACTGTGAAGTCACCGAAACGATGCGAAAAGAGATTGAGGCAACACTTTTGCTGACTCAACAGGAATTGGATGATCGTGAGTGGCAGAATAACTAAAACGAATTCTTACGTTTCTATACAAATCAACCTATCAAGACCCTATGCAAACACTAAGTCAACCATCACTGCGTCATAATGCGGATAAGAACCAACAGGAATTGCATATCATGTTTAAGAAAGGGATAGAATTTGTTAGGAAATCCAGGATTTTCTATGATTACGGACAAAACATAGACAGGGTTGAAGACCTGAGTTTAGAGCAACATAGTACTCAATTGCTGGGGGCTTTGGTACAAGAGAGAGGTTGGTCCGGCCGTACCGAGGTGACGAGCAGCAAATTTTCCGAGTTAGATCAAACCACCAGCAATAACATGAAAGACATGACCCAAACGACCGATGACAAACTCCATCAGCTAAGTCAAACGGCCAGTCATGAGGGTCAGGAGACCTCTCAGCTCATGACCGAGGATCTCCGAGGCTCCGGCCGCTATACAAATCAAACCGCTCAGGAGACCGCTTAGGAGACCCAGGGTCTAGGGACAGGGAGGCTCGCGGATGTGACCATTAAGCCAGCTAAGGGCAGGTGAGCATGATACCTAGTACCGGCTGCAAATAAAGCCAGCACTGGTGCTAAGATCGGCCTAGACCCAACAAGCTCAGTCTAGAAAATTTCTGGGTATCTCCGGCGGGTACCCCTACCCTATTAATGAATTCTATACCAGCGAGTCCCACAGAGTGGAATTAACCAACCATTCCTTTGAGTTTTACTATATTGCTTTTTTTGGAGTTATCTTAGTTCGCTACTTTTTAGTATCAGGGATAACCTATTGGCTCTTTTATTCCCCTTTTAGTCAGTCTGCGAGCAAGCCTAGAGTGCATCAGTCGCCCACCAGGACGGCTATTTGGCATGATATTAAGCTTTCGATGCTTTCATCTGCGGTGTTTGCTCTAGCGGCGGCGTTGATTCTTTCAGTCTATACGGCGGGGGGTACTAAACTCTACACCGACCCCCGAGAGTATGGGCTGTGGTATCTAGGGGTCAGCTATGGCATCAGTCTGCTTCTGCAAGATACCTACTTTTATTTCACCCATCGTCTATTTCACCACCCTAAGCTTTTTTCCTGGCTCCACCAAGGACATCATCGCTCCCGTTACCCCACTCCCTGGACGTCGTTTGCCTTTGATCCATTAGAGGCTGTTGTGCAGGCACTATTCTTAGTCGGCCTTGTCTTTCTTCTGCCGCTGCATTTCATCACAATGATTGCGGTGTTAGCGACGATGACCATGTGGGCGGTACTCAATCATTTGGGTCCAGATCGCCTACCCAGCCTATTCCCACACCATTGGCTCGGGCGGTGGCTAATTGGCCCAGCTCACCACTCGATTCATCATCTTAAATATACGGTTCATTACGGACTCTATTTTACGTTTTGGGATTGTCTGCTCGGTAGCGAAGATCCTGGGTACAGGCAGAGTATCAAAAATTCACCCTCCCCCGATTCACAAGGTTAATGGGATAGGGTGGGTCTTCAGGATATACGGTGTGATTTGTTGCGTTTGATACAAAATTGTAGAGGAACCCACCCCTAGCCCCTCCCAGGAGGGGATTTTTCGTCCCGAAAGCAACTGATTCTTGTCTGTGGGGCAGTGGCCATGGACGTATTGTATCAAATTATGTACTTGTTCATCACCTCAATCAAGTCACTCATGAAATAAAACATCTACTGATTATTGTTGTTATATAGGTAAGAGACGCCAACTCGGTTCATTCTAGCCTAGATAAACGTTAAGGAGAGTATCACCATCACCATGGGTATTAAAGATCGTGCGAAAGCCACGGCTAAAGATGTTGAGGGTAACATTGAAGAAGCTGTTGGGGATTTAACTGGCAACAACGAAGCTAAAGCTAAAGGTAAATCCAAACAAGCTGAAGCTAAGATCCGCCACTCTGTAGAAGATGGTAAGGAGGGAGTCAAAAAAACAATTGATTAGTCCATGTGATTAGTCCATGTGATTAGTCCATGGATTTGTGTGTAGCTGAATCTTGATTTTGTGATGTAGATGATGTGATTGAGGATAAGATGTCCAAGCATCTTATCCTCTTATTTGTACTCCCAAATAAGCTACTAAATAAAATTTTGATGTCAATAAAATGTATTTTTAGAGGAAAAAATGATGTCATTTCGACAAGCTAAGAAATTTTTAGTGATTGTGATTTCAACCCTAATGCTGGTTGCCACTATTGTGTTTAACTTTGGAACGACAAGTGCCTGGGCTGCAACCTTGCCAGCACCGTTCACCAGCCAGTTTATTGCTATGAACCGAGCTGAGGCGATGACGAAGAATCTAGAAGGTCAGGCTCAAGAAGCCCTTGGCAATGTTACCGGTGATCCTAGGGATCAAATGATGGGCAAGGCTAAGCAAGTTGAAAGCCAGATGCATAATGCGGCTGAGGACCTGAAAGATGAGATACAGCTCAGCAACAGAGCTAAAGCAGTGGCGAAGAATGTTGAAGGTAAAATTCAGGAAACGGTTGGTAATGTGACGGGCAGTCGTAAAGACCAAATGATGGGCAGACTGAAGCAGACTGAGGGCAGTCATCGAAACATGATCGAAAATGTCAAAGATGGCATTGGTGATTTATTCAACTAACACTTAACTTACACTCAAAATCCAGAATTTTCTATCCCAAAGATGATTCTGGATAATCCGAATACCTATCGTTGACCATTTTTGAATTTCCGTTGTTCTGTACCCAAGTTTGAGGAAGAAATATGTTGAATATTATCTGGTTTGTGGTTGTGATTCTCATTGTCTTATGGGCATTGGGGTTTGCTGTCAATATCGGCGGAGGCTTAGTTCATGTGCTTCTGGTTCTAGCGTTGATTGGTGTTGTTTATAACCTGGTTATTGGGCGTCGCTAAAAAGATAAAAAATAAAGTTGTATGACTATCATTTCTTGGATTATTTTGGGGCTGCTAGCAGGTGCGATCGCGAAAACCATTGTTCCTGGTTATCAAGGCGGAAACTGGTTGGCTACGATGCTACTGGGTATCATCGGGTCTTTTATTGGTGGCACGTTGCACTTGTTTATTGAGACAGGAACCCTGGAACTAACCGCATCAGATTTAAGTGTTATGGGTGTGTTTGTTGCAGTTCTCGGGGCAATTGTTGCGATTTACCTCTATGGAACGATGTCCCGTAGACGCTTGTAAGTCATCGAAATTCAGGATAGACATTTAAAGACGTTGTCTGCACTTCTCTACGGAGAACTGTGTGGACAACGTTTTTAGTTTAAGGAAACCAAATCTGTTTAAGAAATAGTCACGATTCGGGGGGAAGAGGGAGGAAAGAAGCCGACTCCCTGAACAGATGACGAATATCCTGACGTAGACGAGTATTGGCGTTGAGTCGGTGCGATCGCAGCTTGAGTGAGATCATTCGAGAGTCTGCGAGATTTGAGGCATCAAAGGCTTGATATTTTTGATGATATGTGATAAAGGGCGGGAGAGGTGGGGAAAGCCGTAGCCGCTTTGCCTCTGACCTGACGTTGCTAGGTCTGATGGCCCCAAGAGGGGATGCCGGGAGGTTTGGGTCTGCGGTCAATTATGAAGGGTTAAGAGTTGATCCCCATTTGTTAACAGGCGATCGCGTGAAAAATCTCAGGATTTTTATCCCCATAAATGCAATGTTTCGTAACAAAAATTGTAGTAACGTCACCGAAAAATATTGAATTTCATTGCTAAAATGACCATACACTTTGACGAGCCTCAGAACGTCTCAGGCGATCGCCCAATGAGGTGCAGTCTTGCTAGAACTTCTTATAACCGGCATTCGTTTGCCAGCCAATACTGAACCTTACACTGACGCTTTATTGCCGTCCTCACTCCCTATGACGTTTACCTCTAACCCCATTTCTAAAGATTCCTTGAACATTAACCTAGATCGCCCTAACGCGGCACTGCGCCAGGATACAGGGGTGTTTATCACCGTTCATGGACATTACTATCAACCCCCTCGGGAAAATCCCTACCTCGATGCGATCGAACGACAACCGAGTGCAAGTCCGTTCCATGACTGGAACGAACGCATCCATGCTGAATGCTATCGCCCCAATGCCTTTGCTAGAATCTTGAACGATCGCGGCGAAGTGGTCGAAATTGTCAACAATTACGAATATCTCAGCTTCAACATCGGGCCAACCCTGATGAATTGGATCGAACGCCATGATCCCGAAGTCTATGAACGGATTATTGACGGCGATCGCCGCAGTTGTGAACGTCTTGCGGGTCATGGCAATGCGATCGCCCAAGTCTACAACCACATCATCCTGCCCCTGGCCAACAAGCGGGACAAACGCACCCAAATCCGCTGGGGCAAAGCTGACTTCAAAAAACACTTCGGCCGCGATCCCGAGGGGATGTGGCTGGCGGAGACGGCGATCGACTATCCCACCGTCGAAGCCCTCATCCAAGAAGGTATCCAATTTGTCGTCCTCGCCCCATCCCAAGTACAACGCTGTCGCCCCCTAGCCAGCGAAGACAACCCCGACCCAATCTGGTACGAAGTCGGCGGTGGACAAGTCGATCCCAGTCGTCCCTACCGCTGCTATCTCAAAGATGACGCTGGCCGTCCTGACTCAGACCGTCCCTATCTCGATGTCTTCTTCTATGACGGTCCCATCTCGCGGGATATGGGGTTCAATGACGTTCTCGAAAGTGCCTACAACTTTGCTGGCCGCCTCGAAATTGCCATTCATGGGGACCATCGCCCCGCTCAAATTATCTCCGTGGCCACCGACGGCGAAACCTTTGGCCACCACAAACGGGATAAAGAAAAATGTATCGCCTACTGTGTCACCCAGGAATTTCCCAATCGAGGCTGGACGGTGACCAACTTTGCCCATTATCGCCATGTCAATCCGCCCACTTGGGAATGTGAACTCAAACCCGTCACCGCCTGGAGTTGTTCCCACGGCGTCGATCGCTGGCAAGATGACTGTGGCTGTGGCGGCGGTGGGGGAACCCAGCAGCAATGGCGGCGACCTCTACGGGATGCCCTCGACTGGGTTCGCGATCGCCTCGAAGGAGTCTATAACCGCGAAGGTGGGCGTTTACTGCGCGATCCCTGGATAGCACGGGATGAATATATCCAAATTTTGGGCGATCGCAGTCGCGAGAATGTGGCCGAGTTCCTACGTCGCCATCAAGTCCGGGAACTGACCGCCAGCGAGCAAATTGACGCGCTGCGACTGCTGGAAATGCAGCGTCACACCCTGTTGATGTACACCAGTTGCGGCTGGTTCTTCGAGGAACTCTCGCGCCCCGAGGGAACGCAAATTCTCCGCTATGCCGCCCGGGCCATTGAACTGGCCGGACAAGTCACCGGACAGGACATTGAACCGGAGTTCATCGCGCAACTGGCTCAAGCGCCCTCCAATGTGCCGTTTTTCAGTGATGGGGCCGCCGTCTATCGCCATAACGTCAAAACCAACCAAGTCAGCATTGAACAGATCGCGGCTCATTATGCCATCAGTTCTCTGTTTAAGACCTATCAACCCGAACATCGCGTCTATTGCTACCAAGCGCGACAACTCGACTATCAACTGCAACGGTTAGGAACCCTGACTTTGGCTGTGGGCCAAGCCGAGTTTAGTTCCGAAATTACTTGGGAATCCGTCCATCTCACCTTTGCGGTCTTACATTTGGGAGGCCTCGACTTCCATTGCTGTATTCAGCCCTTTTCCGGTCGTCTGGAATACCGCAAAATGAAAGAATCCCTATTTGCGGCCCTAGAGTCCGCCAGTGCGGCTCAGACGATTCTGGCCATGAACCGTCACTTTGATGGACAAACCTTTGGCCTCTCGGATCTGTTTGCTGAAGAAGAAGAGCGGATTATTCACCAATTAGAGCGGCAAACCCTGCAACGGCTCGATCGCCTCTATGGACAAGTTTACCGAGACAATTATGGGGTTCTCAAAGCCCTTCAGCGCAATCATCTAACGGTTCCCCGAGAACTCCAGGTGGCCGCTGAGATTGCCCTGAATCGACGCTGTTTAGAGGCGGTTCGCGGGTTGGTGCAACAACTCAATACCTTGGCTGAACAGCCGACGAAGAAAGACTATTGGATGGAACTGACGGCGATCGCCATCGAAGCCCAAACCATGAACTGTCACCTCAAGGTGCCTGAGGCGAAACAGTCCTTGGAACAGCTCATTTGGCGATCGCTGTGGCATTTGTTGCACACCAGCGACGATGAGTTGGGCGACCTGACTCGGGATGAGCGCGTCACCCAAATTACCAATTTGGTCCAGATTGGTGACACCCTAAAATTGGGACTGGCCCTCGATCGCGTCCAAGAACTCTATTACGACTGGCTCAAAGAGGCGATCGCCCAGAATAACCTGCAATCAGGCGATCGTGATCTCCTGCAACTCGGCCAAGTTCTCCATGTTGATACTCACATTTGGCTGAGTTAGGGACGCTCTCAGGTGGGTGGGCTGATTTGGCCCACCCACCCCATGAACAATTGCAGCGTTAGAGATTAAAGCGTCAGAGATTGAGGATTAGTTTCAATCAATTGAGCCAAATCCTTCAGGAACGCTGCGGCATCAGCCCCATAAATGATTCGGTGATCGCAGCTAATGTTCACTTGCATCTGACGTTTAACGCCCATTAAGCCATCATCCGTGGCCACCACCTGGGGACGAGACGCGCCAATGGCCAAAATTGAACCCTGTCCTGGGGGCAGAATGGCATCAAAGCGATCGACCCCAAACATTCCTAAATTTGACAGCGTAAACGTGCCACTGTTGTACTCATCGGGTTGCAGTTGCTTACTGCGCGATCGCGCCACCAGGTCCTTCCAGCTACGAGACAGGGAATAAATATCCACTTGGTCCGCATTTTGCAGAACCGGCGTAATCAAGCCCCCATCAGGCATCGCCACCGCCACAGACACATTAATACTGCTGTTATAGCGCACCCCTTGCTCCGTGTAACTGGCATAGAGTCGGGGGTGTTTCATTAGGGTGACCGCCACAGCTTTCGCCAACAGGCCCGTCATCGTCACCCCTTTTGACTTGATTTGTTTATAAAGACGATCAAGGGCATCGGTGGTGATGGTATAGCCAACTCGGAACACCGGAACCGACAAACTGGCGTTCATATTCCGCACCACCGCCCCTTCCAGGGTATTGAAGGGAACCACCTGGCCAGGGGTAATCGCCGGGGCAGGACTTGGGGCAGGAGCCGTTGTGGCCGCCGTCATGGGAACGGGGGCAGCAGCCGGGGCAGCGGGCATCACTGGGGTCACGGTCGGGGCAGACACGGGCTGTCCTGCGGCTTGTTGCACATCCTCGGCGACAATCCGACCGTAGGGACCACTCCCTTGTAGGTTGCTTAATTCAACGTTGAGTTCTTTAGCCAGTTTCCGGGCGCGGGGAGAGGCCACGGTGCGACCACTGGAGCGACCACCAGAACCGTTTTGACTTGTCGCCGCCGCAACGGGTGCAGGTTCTGGCGTAGCCGGGGTGGCGGCCGGGGCTGGGGAGGCGGAGGAACTCTGTTGTTGTGCTTGTTTCTGAACTTCGGGAATGTCCGCTTCAGTCTCGGCTAGTAGGGCAATGGTGCTACCGACTGGGGCAACTTCGCCATCGCCGACGAGAATGGCGGCTAAGTAACCGTCATAAAAGGATTCAACATCCATATCGGCTTTGTCGGATTCAACGACAACAACCGTTTCGCCTTTGTCCACCTTGTCGCCGGTGGCTTTCGTCCAGGAGACGATTTTGCCTTCGGTCATGGTGGAACTGAGGGCAGGCATGAAAATTTCGTGGCTCATAGGGGGCGTACCGCGCTCTACACTCGACAAACTATAGTCTGCAAATATCCAAAGATACCATATTCGGGAGGGGGCAAGAGGCAAGCGGCAAGAGGCAAGAGGCTAGCAAGAGGAGGTAGGATGCGTT
>SIHH01000365.1 GCA_004299065.1 Phormidium sp. SL48-SHIP
ATGATGAAATTTGGTACATCAGTGACCCTGATGTGCAAACCATCAACAGCGGCATCACCTACAATGCCGTTGATGATACCGCATTAGCGAATATCGCCATTCGACCCATTGGTGAGCCAACTAACCTCACCCTCCCCTATCTGGAGTTGCCGGGATTGCCCACGGGAGCCTGTGACAACGACGCCAGCGCCGATCGCCCCAACCCCAACTGTCAGCGTGATAACCTCGTCTACAACGGCGTTCAAGATGCCTACTATCGCGTCGCCTTCAAAGATACCGCTTTCTTTGTCGGTCGGGATATGATGAATGCCCGCACCCTAAATATGGATATGGCACTCCTGTCAGACAACGTGGATGGGGCGCAAAATACCAGCATCAACAGCGATACCTGGCTCCCCGGCGGTAACGATAGTGACGATGTACAAAAAGACGGCGGTATTGTCTATGCCTTCCGCGATGATGCCATGCGCGAAGATGGTATCGAACGAGCCTCAGGCGGGGGCAGTTGTGATGATGCCAGTGACATCGGGAATGGTTGCAACAGCAACGTTCTCGATGGAACCGATCCTCCGGTGAACCCAGAAAACGGGATTAGCCCCAAAGCCGTTAACTTTGTTCCCGATCCCGATCGGCGCATTCACGGCTTCCGGGTCATCAATGGTCAAACCGTTGAACGGCCCACCGAGGGAACTCTTCCCTTCGGCTTAAGCTTTGTCTCAGACAACCCAACCTTCATTCAAGGGAACTTCAACTGCCATACCCAAAGTGGAGATTGTGATCAACCCATCGAAGAATTTAACGCCCTTCTCGGCACCGGTTGGGGACCCAACCAGTTCTATGGACGTCGTGGCCGTAATGATAACTTTGCAGACCCCGACAGTGACAGTTGGCGTTACAGTGAATTTCTCGTCGATGCGATCGGTATCCTCTCCGAGAACTTCTGCGATGGCAGTCTCGAAGATCCCTTCATTGTCGTCCCCGCGTCTGGAGGTAACGAAGCCGCCGTTGATCTTGATGACGACCTAAATGCTTTGGAACGTGGAGGCAACGGTCGCGTTTCAGATGTCTATGGATGTGATCAAGCTGAAAACCAACAGATTACCTCCTATTTAGGCTTGCCACGACCCAATGACAACACCGATTTAGATGACAATAGCCTCTGGTTACGAGAAAATCCCGCTGACCCAGCCTCCCCCATTCGCATCTCAGCCAATGGTGACCCCATGTTATTCCGGACGCCCACCCCAGAGGGAGCCTATGATAGCAGCTACTTCGACCTCGATTCCGGGCAAACTCGCCCTCTCATCTCCGCTCGTGAACCCCAGCGGATTAACTCAGTCATGGTCAGTGGCATTACCCCATCCCGCAATGGCCAATCCTATGGTGGACTGCATAACTACCCACGGCTCAACGAAGATTGGAACCCCACCCGTAACTTCCGTGACCCCCGTGATCTGGTCATGTCCGGTTCCTTCTTGCAACTGAGCTTTAGTAACTATGCAACCGGTCCCTATGACCAAAGCGCTTGGGAACCCGGCGATGACCCAGAAGGGAGTGGTGAGGTCATTGACTACTACTTCGCACCGGAACGGCTTTGGGGGTACGATGTCGCCCTGCAATTGGCCCGCGTCGGTCCCGTGTCCTCCCGTTTGATTACCGTCAACCGCGCTCGTAGTGAGTTCTACCGTGAACCCCGGGCCGATGACCCCTATATCAAAAACCTGCGCTGTGCCACGACCCCCGAAGGAGAGCAGGTTGACCCCCGTGCCACGGACTGCAACTAGCCAGCCTTGCCCCTCGACCCACTCTGTTGACGCCAGCAACTGGGGGAGTTGACCCTCCCCCTCCAGCCAATACCACCATGTATAAGCCCAATCTGTTTCCACTCCGGCGTTTCCTCGCCGCCTCTAAAGACCCCACCCACCCCGGTCGTCACTCAGACCGAGGACTCACCCTAATTGAAGGGCTAGTGGCCATTCTCATTGTCTCAGCGGTAACGACGGCCATTACCCCCATGATTTTCTTGTCCGTTGCGACTCGCATCCAAAATCGGCGGGCGGAACAGGCGGTTCAACTGGCCCACGGACAAATTGATGAGGTTCGGGTTTTACTTGAGAGAGGTGTCGGGAATGAGGAGGATATCGCTCAACTTCCCTATTTGGTCGAAGGAGACCTTACGGCTCGCGAGGTGGGGCCACCGGACAGTGAATTTAACCGACTGCTATCAACGAACTTTGATTGTTCTCAATCTTTTGAGCTGGGCAGTGTATCGGAAGACCAAGCTTTTCGGGTCGATGTCAATGGTGACTGTGATACGGACTTTTTTGTGCAAACCTTCCGGACGCGAGAGGTCACAGTTAGCCGGAATGGTGTTGACGTGCCGATTGTCTTTGAAATGGGCGTTCGCGTGTACTATCGCAATGCTGAGTTCGACAATTTAGAAACCGAAGAGGCGTCATTGGTGATGACCAGTGGGGAAGGACAGCAAACAACACGTCCTCTGGCAACTCTCTACACGGTCATGAGCCAGGGAGATACAGGAATCTCTCTGCGTAGCTATCAATGTTTCATCGACCCGAGTCAGGAGGGCTGTGAGTAGTGGGGTTAAAGGGGAACTTAAAGGGGAACTTAAAGGGTCTATGAACCCGGTCTGAAAAGAGCTGAGAGATTTGTTAATTTAGCTGGAGAGATCAAAACAATGGGCATCAGTCAAGGGATTTATCGATATGTTAGCCGCCGTGTGAGTCGCCATCGGCGCTTGACGGAGAAGCCGACGCTAAATCCTGCCAACAACTCGGGATTTACGCTCACGGAAATTCTCGTGTCCATGATTATTGCCGGACTGGTGATGTCGGGGTTATTGGGGCTGATGGTCGAACTCTTAACATCTGACGCACGGGAGACGGCACGCACGGAAACTCAGCGTGAGATGCAAATGGCTTTGGATTATATTAGTTCAGATATCCGAGAGTCGGTCTATGTCTATGATGGCAATTGTATCGACGGT
>SIHH01000366.1 GCA_004299065.1 Phormidium sp. SL48-SHIP
GAGTCTCAAGAGTCTCAGGAACTAGCCCAGGAGCCGGTGTCGGTGTCTGGGACGCTCTATGTGACGGTTGACCCGCAGCCAGGCCAGGCGTTACATCCGGGATTGGCGGTACGTTTGAGCGGTTGGCTCTATGAACCGTCAGCGCCGCAAAATCCGACGGGATTCAACTTTCAGGACTATTTGGCGCGACAAGGCATTTTTGCCGGATTACGAGCGGAGACAGTCCATTTGCAGGGCGCTAAGGAGACATCTGGCTGGGGATGGTGGCAGTTGCGCGATCGCATCGTCGCCAGTCATCGTCAGGGGTTGGGGGAATCCCGAGGCTCTCTGGTGAGTGCCATGGTGTTGGGGCGACAGGCGGTGAGTTTGCCCCATGAACTACGCGATCGCTTCATTGATGTGGGTTTAGCCCATGCGTTGGCGGCGTCGGGGTTTCATGTGTCGCTGATTTTGGGGACGGTGTTGGGGTTGGGGAAACGCTGGGGCGATCGCCGTACCGTCTTCGTCGCCACTGGGGTGCTTCTGTTCTATGTGGGGTTAGTGGGTTGGCAGCCGTCGGTGTTACGGGCGGCGTTGATGGGGTTTGCGGGCCTGTTGGGGTTAGCCTTGGAACGCCGAGTTAATCCTCTGGGAGCGTTGTTGTTGGCGGCGGTGATTTTGCTGTTACTGAATCCTCTCTGGATTGAGGATTTGGGCTTTCAGTTGAGTTTTTTGGCCACGTTGGGGTTAGTGGTGACGGTTCCGGGGTTGGTGAAGGCGATGGATTGGTGTCCGCCGGGATTGTCGCCGTTATTGGCGGTTCCGGTGGCGGCGATGCTTTGGACGTTACCGTTGCAATTGGCGGTGTTTGGGCAAATGCCCACCTATAGCATTGTGGCGAATCTGGTGGCGACGCCGTTTTTGGTGGTGGTGACGTTGGGGGGGTTTGTGAGTGCGATCGCGGCTCTGATGTCCCCGGAGTTGGGGCAGTTGTTGGCTTGGAGTTTAGACTATCCTGTTCGCGGGTTGTTGGCGATCGTCACCTGGATTTCCCAACGCCCTCAGGGGGCGATCGTGGTGCAACCGTTGCAACTCTGGCAGGTTCTCGGGTTATATGCTCTCATTGGTGGGGGCTGGCTGGTGCAGCAACAACGATATTCTCGTCGCCATTGGTTCTATGGGGTGGGAGTTGTTATGGCGTTGCTGATTCTCTTGCTTCCGGGGAGTTTGGCGAAGGCGAATCTGTTGCGAGTGACGGTGTTTGCGACGACTGGGGAACCGGCGATCGCTCTGCAACAGGGTTGGAATACAACGCTTATCTATGGTGGTGATCCTCAGGTGACTCGCTATGGGGTGTTACCGTTTTTGCAACAGGAGGGGGTGAATCGCTTGGAGGCGGCCATCGCCACGTCTTCGGCTGGGGAAGGTTGGGATTTACTGTTGGCGGAGGCGACTCCGCGATCGCTCTATCGTCTCTCGGAAGTGGGGCTATTTGGAGACAATGGCGGAACGTTCCTGGCTCCGGGAACGGAATTGATGCAACAGTCGGTACAGATTAAAAGCCAGTCCAATCGCCCGCCTATTCTACGGTTACAGGTGGGCGATCGCACTTGGCTTGTGGTTGGTAATCTCTCGCCGGATCAGCAACGGGATCTCTTGCAACGCCATCGTTTCGCGGCGGTGGATTTTTTAGTGTTTTTCGGCCGCCGCTTTGAGGAGGCCTTTCTTACGGAGATCCGCCCTACTGTGATTCTAATGCCGTCGGCGATCGCCGCAGACGCCGCCGAGCCGGTCACCGATTTAGGAGTGAGGTTACTCTATCTCGACGAGGTGGGGGCGATTCAATGGACACCGGAAACGGGCCTAAACGGGTTATTGGAAACTACGCCGTCAAGACGAGATCTCTCTTAAGCCTCTTGATAGGTGGGAAAATCGGTGTAGCCTTTAGCGTCAAAGGAATACCAGACTGACATATCATCACTGGGGGCGAGGGGCCAACCGTTGGCGAAGCGTTCGACTAAATCGGGGTTACTGATAAAGGGTCGTCCGAAGGAAATACAGTCGGCCTCTCCGTTGGCGATCGCCGTTTCGGCGGTCTCCTGATTGTAGCCACAATTGCCCATCAAGGGTCCGTCAAATACGGCACGAAACTCTGATAAGGTCATAGGATCCCCGAGGTCATGGAAGCCAAATCCCAAGCCATCCACAACTTGCAAATAGGCAAGGTTTTTTGACTTAAGCTGTTGAGCGACATAGAGAAAGGTCTCTCGGTAATCGGCAGATCCCATATCATTGAAATTGCCATTGGGGGAGATTTTGATGCCGACGCGATCGCTCGGATAAACACTCGTGACGGCTTCTAAAATTTGTTCGAGAAAACGATAGCGATTCTCTAAACAACCGCCATAGTCATCTTGCCGCTGATTGGTTTTTGATTGTAGAAATTGGTCAATAAGATAGCCATTGGCACAGTGAACTTCCACGCCATCAAATCCCGCCTCTTGAGCATAGACAGCCGCTTGACGATAATCATCAACAATTGCCGGAATTTCTGCGGTGTCTAGGGCGCGAGGGGTTTCGTAGTCTTTTTTGCCCTTGGGCGTATGAATGCTATCCCCGGAAATTGGGATGGCTGAGGGGGCAACGGGTAAGCCAATTTCCGGGTGAAAATCGCTATGAGAGGCACGGCCACAATGCCACAATTGGAGAAAAATAGGTGTTCCTTGGTCATGAACGGCATTGACAACCTGTTTCCAGCCCTCGGCTTGTTCTGAGTTATAAATGCCTGGGGATTGTTGCCAACCAATTCCTTGAACGGAGACAACGGTGGCTTCGCTGAGAATTAACCCGGCGGAGGCTCGTTGACGATAGTATTGTGCCATTAAAGAGTTGGGAATCCGCTCGACTCCGGCACGCGATCGCGTCAACGATGCCATGATAACTCGGTTTTTTAAAGGCAATCCGTTGAGGTTCAATGGAGAGAGAAGTTTGTTTGACATAGGGAAAAAGGGAATAGGGAATAGGGAA
>SIHH01000055.1 GCA_004299065.1 Phormidium sp. SL48-SHIP
GTCTGACCGTCTGAGTCAGTGTAGAAATGATTTAATCCGACATCTAAGCCAATAACTGTTCCAGTGGGTTCTCGTTCCTCCAACCTTTCTTGGTCGATACAGAACTGAACGTAGTATCCATCAGCGCGACGGACCACTCTCACCCGCTTAATCTGCTTTAACTGGTAGAAATGCAAGTCACGAGTCCCCCACATTTTGAAGCTGCCCGCCTGGAATCCGTCAGTAAAGGTAATCGTCCTTCTCTCCTCTGACAGCTTCCAACCTGAGGTTTTGTACTCGACTGAATCGCGAGTTTTAGGCTTCTTGAATTTAGGGAACCCTTTTTTGCCGGGAATCTTTTTCTTGCAGTTATTGTAGAAGCGAGCTATAGCTGCCCAAGCTCGTTCCGCCGAGGCTTGACGAGCCATTGAGTTCAGCTTTTTTGCCCAAGGAAACTCTTTGGCAAGAACCGCACAATAGGCGCTCAGTTCATACCGTCCAACTCCCTTGTTGTCCATCCAGTATCTCAGGCAACTGTTACGAACAAACCGAGCCGTCCGAATGGCCTCATCTAGCCGTTCGTATTGCTCTTTGGTTCCTTCTAGCTTGGCCTCAAATACCAGCATGACACCCTTCAGTCATTTGACGGAATTGTACCACATTGTACTACAGTGGTTGCCGCGATTCATCTCAACGTTGAATCAAAGATTACAACGTGAGCCTTCTCGCGGATTAAGGTAATCTAGGAAGAGGTCACCCGCCTGTCGAGACCCACGACAGCCAACGGCGGTGGTCATCTAACTTTTGCCAGTCTCCTGGCGACGTAACTACACCCTTATCGATGTGATGTATTCCCAACTTTCCTTAGCTTTTCTGACTCCTGCGGACTTTTTGCAAACGACCCTTTGGTCGTTGGGCTTCACGGGCCTGTTTGCGGTTTTAGCCCTACTGGCCTTTATCTTGCAATGGGGCATTCGCTTTCGACTGGTGGGCATCACCGGCTTTATGGCCGTGCTAACGGTCGGCTTATTCTCCCTGAGTCTCTTTCCGATTACCACAACCGTTGTTCCCGGTTCGGTTCCCTATAACGTTGTCTATGACAATGGTGCCGGACAGGTCGTGATTAAACTCCCGGTGGAGATCAATGAACCTCAACTCGAAGCCACGTTACGTCAGGCGGCGATTAACCAGTTCTCGCCAGGGCGCATGGGGCAAAACCTCTTAATTCGTGGCCGCGTGCTTCTGCATCCCGAAGAGGGGATTACGGAGCCTCTCTTTGTCGGTCAGGTGCGGCGATCGCAGTCCGATGGCGATGAAAATGACTTCCAAATCGAGGTCAATCAATCGGCCCTGGCGCGACTCCCCCAAGCCTCTGAGAGTTAAGCTGAGAGTTAATGGCCCAGAAAAAAGGAGACTCCCTGAATTGGGAATCTCCTTTTTAACTATTTTGTTGGAGTGAGTCGTGGCGTTGGGTTACGCCGACGGCTCATCATTGGCAGAGTTAGGACCCAGAGTGGGAACCATAGCCAACTTAACGGACGACTTCGCGGCTGGCTTCCATATCAATGGGTTTCATGAAATAGAGTTTCACGAATTGCACACCATTGTTCGCCAACAGGGGCAGTTTCTTGAAGAACTTGACCACACCCGGCCCGTTGGAGTTGTCAATCTCCCGTAGCTTCTCGTTGTTGGCCACACAGCGATCGAGGCGACCGTAGAACTGAGGGTTGTTGACATCAAGTTTAATCGGGAAGACGCGGGCGGCGGTTTCGTTGGTCTGTTCAATCACTTCGATGTCATATTCACGAGCATCGAGGCCAAGGATTTTATAGAACCCAGACCGTTGTAGGTCATTGAGGTACATGGTGGCGAAGACCGACAGCAGGAAGAAACGGCTCCAGAGACGAGCTTTCCAATCGTTGAGATATTGGGGTTGAGCGCGCATGATGGCGTCAAAGAAGTCACCATGACGGTTCTCATCCTGGCACCAATTCTCGAAAAAGCGGAAAATCGGATAAATCCGGTCTTCTGGATGCTGCTCAAGATGGCGATAGATGGTGATATAGCGCCAATAGCCAATTTTCTCAGAGAGATAGGTGGCGTAGAAGATGAACTTGGGCTTAAAGAAGGTGTATTTCTTGCTCTTGGTCAGGAAGCCGAGGTCTAACTGGAGGTTGAAGTCAGACATCGCTTTGTTGAGGAAACCCGCATGACGAGCTTCATCGCGCGACATCAAGTTAAAGCACTCAGCTAAGACGGGGCTGCTATCTTTGAGACGCCGTCCGAGTTCCTTATAGAGTAAGAAGCCCGAAAATTCTGCGGTGCAGGAGCGTTCTAGGAACTCAATGAATAGCCGACGCTCCTCGCCGGTAATATTGTCCCAAGACTGGTTGAATTCCTCGTCCCGAACAAAATGATGTCGGTTGTAGTCAACTCGGAACTCTTCAAGGATGGCTTGCAGTTCATCTTCGTTGACTGAGATGTCCATTTGGGCCATCTCTTCAAAATCAGTGGTGTAAAACCGAGGGGTGAGAATCGTGTCTTTGGCGGGGGCTTTGACGCCAGGACGAATCTCATCGGCGACGGGTCGTTGAACGGAATCTACCATAGGATTTTTCTACTCGTTTCCTATCACTGCGATCAGGGGCTTGTTTTAGATTTAGACCGTGACGAACGGGGGTTGAGTCCGTCAGGGGTCGGCGAATGCTAAAGGTTTGCCGAAATTGCGCCGAAATTACTATTGGTTTTCAGTGTACCAATGTTGGGAGAGGGAGACGGCGGGAATTTCGTTAAAAGTTATAACAATCTGCAACATTCCGTTACAAAACCGAAATGCGGCCAATTTGTCACAATGGGAGTTGAGCGGGAGTTGAGCGCGATCGCCCGATGTCTAAAATCGCTCGTCTGACGTTGTCTTGACCGTCTCTGCGCTCGCCACTTCCCCTTGACGCTTCCCCTTGACGTTTTCTGTACCCGCAATGACGTTTTGTCTCAACCCCGACTGTCCCCACCCTCAAAACAGCAACACCGCCTCCATCTGTGTCAGCTGTGGTTCTCCGCTCTTGGTGGGCGATCGCTACCGTCCCCTGCGGGCGATCGCCGTGGGCGGATTTGGCCGCACTTTTCTCGGGGTTGACGAATACAAGCCCTCGAAACCCCCCTGCGTCATCAAACAATTTAGCCCACGGGAACAGGGAAGCCAGAACCGCGATCGCGCGGCGCAACTGTTTCAGCAAGAAGCCACCCGCCTTGATGAACTCGGCAGCCACCCCCAAATCCCGGATCTGCTGGCTCATTTCCAGTGGAACCAACGCCAATATCTGATTCAAGAGTTTATCAACGGCTGTAACCTCGAAGACGAACTGCAAAGCGCCGGTTGCTTGAGCGATCGCGAAATCCTCGCCCTCCTCAAAGACATCCTACCGGTGCTTCAGTTTGTCCATGATCACAAAGTCATCCACCGCGACATCAAGCCAGCCAATCTGATTCGCAGTCAGAACGGACGACTGTACCTCGTCGATTTTGGCGCCTCTAAACTCGCCACCGCCGCCAGTTTAGCCCTCACCGGAACCAGCATTGGCTCAGCCGGCTATGCCGCCCCAGAACAAGCGATGGGCAAAGCCACCTTTGCGAGTGATATTTATAGTCTGGGGGTCACCTGCATTCATCTGTTGACCAACATTGCCCCCTTTGATTTGTATGACAGTAACGATGGCAAACTACGTTGGCAAGATTACCTCGACCAAGGACAACAGGTTGATCCCCATTTACTGAAGGTCTTAGACAAAATGGTGGAAACCGCCACGGGCCGACGTTACCGTTCACCAGCGGCGATTCTTTCGGACTTAGATAATCCTCGCCCGAGCTATGTCGCGAAACCTCAGGGGAGTTCAGCCAGCCCGGTTTCACTCACAACCGACTCTCCGCAACCGGGCTATTCCCTGTTTGACTCGTCCAATTTGGCTCCGACTTCGGCGAAACTAGAGGAAACTCCCGAATATCAAGCTCGCGTTCGCACGAGCTATTTTTTGTGGTTGATTGCCTTCTTTGTCGGCTCTACGGTTCGTCCCTTAAAGGGGCTACACCGATTTTATAACGGCAAAATCTTCACCGGACTTCTCTGGATGGTTCCAGTGGTTGGAGACATTGGCGGCTTGATCGATTTATTCCTGATTCCGGGGATGGCGCAGGAGCAGGAGGAGAAAATTCGGGCAAATTTAGGGGTATCCGATTCAGGGGTGCCGCTGATGCCTCAAACCTCGATTAGTCGGGTTTTACCGCAGGCGACCCAGGATGAACAGGTGATGAAGCTGCTGGAGGTGGCCCAGCGCCAGGGGGGACAACTAACGGTTACGCAAGCGGTGATGGCGACGGGGTTGTCCTTTAACCTGGCTGAGAAACTTTTGATGGAGTTAGCGAAAACGGGATATGTGGATGTGGGTAATGATGAGACCACGGGGGCGGTGGTCTATCGCTTTCGGGAGTTGTGAGGGTCGGCTCGGGAGCTACTGACACGCGATGGGGGCGATCGCCGCTGCCCAGCCTTGAGCGCCCGCATGGGGGGCAATGTCGGCATCGAGATGGCTCAGGCCGGGATGAATGAGTCCTTTGTTGTTGGGGATAATGATAGGGCGATCGACGGTTTGCAGCATTTCTAAATCATTGGGACTATTGCCCAGTCCGACGGTGGTTAGGGGACCTGAGTGCTGATACTGCTCAATCAACCAGCGAACGGCTTGACCTTTGCCGGCCTGTGGCCCGATGAGATGGGAGAAGCGATCGCCGACGACGACGCGAACCCCCAACTCAGCCGCTGCCGCCTCAATCGCTTCAGCAGAACAGTATCGCGGGGTCACGAAGGGTTCGCTAAATTCCCGAGTTTGTGCCTGTCCCGCCGCCTCAGGAGACAATCCAGTGATGGCGGTGAGATCGGCAACGGTCAAATCGCCAAATCCTTGTAACTCCACTCCCAAGCGTTGACTCAGTTGTGCTAGGGCCGAGCGAGCCTCTGAATAGAGTCCCCCCAATCGCTTGAGCTGATACCCTTGCCAGGATTCAGTCTCTTTTAGTTCAAAGCGGCTGTCGTCTGGGTGTATAAAGATGCCACTGCCGTTTTCGACGATGAAGGGTGATTCTAATTGCAGCTTCTCAAGTAGGGATGTGACTTCAATGCGAGTTTTACTGGTGACAGGGATGATGGGAATTTGTTGTTGTTTGAGGAGGACGAGGGTGGGGATGGCTTCATCAAAGCGGTAATCATGGCTATTGAGGAGGGTTCCATCGAGATCAGTGAAAACAACGACAGTCATCAGGAGTTTGGTTGATTATGGATTGGGGTTAGCCGCCGCTGACGGGAGGGATTAAAACCACTTCGTCGCCGTCTTGCAGAAGCGTCTGTGGGCTAACAAACTCTAGGTTAATGCCAAAGCGGGTTAGATCTCGCCAGTTCTGAAGTTGGGGATGCTCGGCAAGACAGCGATCTAAGACGCAGGAGACGGGGCTGTTCGCTGGGAATTGCCAGGTGAGTTGGTCAACCTGATAGGCCTCTTGATAGGCGGCGAAGAGTTTAACGATAATGGTGATTGGCTCAGTCGTTGGCTCGATCATGGGTTGGGGGTGGCTGCGAGTTTGGGAAGAGGGGACTATAATTTTGATTATTGTACTTAAAGGTCAGAGCGCAAGGACGTTTTATGGGTCGTGGAGGCAAACGGGTTGGCGCAGGTCGTCCCCCAGGAACGGGAAAATATGGGGAACCGACGACAGCGATGCGCTTACCGATCAGTCTGGCTGAGCAACTCCAGGAGGTTTTGGCCACCTGGGATCGCTCACGATTCGAGGCTATTGTGCCACAACTACAACGCTTGCGGCAGAGGAGCGGGCAGCAGAGGGGGGAGGACTCGCCGCGTTTACCGCTCTATTCTCATGCGGTGGCGGCGGGGTTCCCCAGTCCAGCGACGGATGAGATTGAGGAAGAGTTGGATCTCAATGCGTATTTGACGACGCACCCGGAGGCGAGTTTTTGTGTCCGCGCCATGGGGGATTCGATGATTGAGGCGGGGATTCAGGCGGCGGATTTGTTGCTGGTGGATACGGTTCCTGAACCGGAGGATGGGGATATTGTGATTGCGGTGGTGAATGGGGAACTGACGGTGAAACGACTGCGCTGTGAGGGCGATCGCCTGGCTCTGGTTCCTGAAAACCCAGAGTATCCGATTCTCTGGCTCACGGAGGCGATCGAGTTTTATATTTTGGGGCGAGTTACCCATGTGATTCACGCTCTCTGATAGGGCGCTGAGGTTGGAGGCTGAGGGCCGCAGGTTGGAGGCTCGCCGTCACTCTAGGCAAAAAAAACTCACGCTTCGGGGGATCTGCTACGACAATTCCTTTACCTACCCCGCGAGAAGGCTCACGTTGTAATCTTTGTATTCAACGTTGAGATGAATCGCGGCAACCACTGTAGTATAATCGGGAAATACTTCAAGGTAAGTAGGCAGCGTAAAAACTTTGCCATTAAGATGGCATCGTGCGTCAGCCAGTCTCACGACTGGGTCGCCTATGAGGACTTGAAGGTGCAAGACCGGGTAAGGAATCACAATCTTCAGTCAATAAGTAAGTACCGTAGGGCATACGGAAACTCACGCCTCCGGAGATATCGACCTCTGCTTGGGTGGGGAAACTCCTCAAGGTAAGCCGAGTCGTAGAAAGAGGAAACCTCATCAGTGATGGTGGGAATTCCACGCTATATTCTTTGAATTAGCGTGGGAGGATGTCAAAATGTCTTAAGAGAAGTTTGAAAATTCCTAAGGAATTGTAAGGAGTAGGCATGGTTAGCCTCGATCGCGTCGCAGACATTATCCGAACGGAACTCGGTGAAGCCGAAGTGCAGGTTCGGGACCTCACGGGTGGCGGAGATCACCTCGAAGCCATCGTGGTTTCCCCGAAATTTGCTGGCCTATCCTTGGTGAAACAGCATCAACTGGTTTACGGTGCGTTGCGTGGTGAGTTGGCTTCTGAAGCTATCCACGCCCTAGCGCTGAAAACCTACACTCCAGAAAAGTGGGCGGCCGCTAGCCAAGTTGGCTAAGCTGAAAACCTCCCTCGTCTGATGAGTTCTCGGAACTCCGTTGACCAAAAATTCACGCTCAATTCACATTATTAAACTGCCATGACTCCAGATGTTAAGCAACGAATCGACGACTTGTTGAAACAGCACAAAGTGCTGGTTTTCATGAAGGGAAATAAACTGATGCCCCAGTGCGGCTTCTCGAATAACGTCGTGCAAATGCTCAATAGCCTTGGTGTTCCTTATCAAACGGTTGATGTTTTAGAGGATTTTGACATTCGCCAAGGGATTAAGGAGTATTCTAACTGGCCGACGATTCCTCAACTCTATATTGATGGAGAGTTTGTCGGTGGCTCGGATATCGCGATCGAACTCTATCAGAATGGTGAGCTTCAGCAGATGGTAGAGGTTGCTTTAGCCTCCTAATCCTCTCGCTTGACTCTGTTGAACCTCCCTGATTTTTTGGGGAGGTTTTTTGGTTTTGTCAAGAGTTTGGTGATTAAACTTTGTTAAGATTTGTGTTACGATCAGGGAAGAACTCCATAAATTTCTAAAGAATATGAATTTTTCCAGCCTAGCCAACCTCCCGGATTACAGCATTGTTGTCATTAGTTGTATCTTTGCGATCCTCTGCGGGATTGTCTTTAAGGATATTTTGGAATATCAATTTTCTCTGTGGAAGTCGAAGGGAAATCCGTCGGAAATCCACTATAAAACGCCTAATTTGAAGGTGGCTTATTTCTTCACTTGTCTGTTTGCGACGATTTGTGTTTGTACGAGTTTATCGACGTTTGATGTTCCGCCGCTGTTTGCTTATCCTTTAGGGGCGATCGTGGTGATTCCCACGGCGATTTTAGTTTGGGTGCAATTGGATTCGATGTTGTCTCTGGCGGCTCGGGAAGGGATTGACTCGATTCGCATTGATGTGGAAATGAGCGATCGCGAGGCCTTTCAGGCGAATAAGAATAGTTAGCATTTACGGGAGGCTCCGCCTCCCCCAGAGCGTGTCACAAGGCAAAAAGGATCGCGTGACGATGTTACCGCCGACCGGGTTTTGATTGATGAGAGCCGAGAGCGGTCGATCGCCAGCCGCTTTAAGCTTGGATATACGGGTATCTTGGGGATTTTAGTCGAGGTGAAAAGCCAAGGTTTGATTGCTCAGGTCAAACCTCTATTGGATGCTTTGGTTAATGAGGCTGGGTTTTGGGTTGTAGAACCTCTGTATAGTCGTGTTTTGCAACTGGTTAGCGAGGTTGATTGATTCTAGTTTTTCCAAATCGGTCGAGAGTGCTTGAGAGAGATGGCTTCACGACCGAGCGAGCGCTATCAACGGAATAAGACGATCGCCGCAAACTCGTCTGGAGTGACGCGAAGTGTAAGGTCGCTGGGCGGTTGCATGATGGGGGCGATCGCCGTTGCCAGCCTCTTTGACCTTGCGGATACTTCGGGGTTGGCTTCTATTGTATTGGGGGGTTGGAGTGGCGATCGCTGGGCGGATGCCTAAGCTGCTTGGCAATGTTGCTACTGGGGCGAGAATCTTTCTGGGACGCTTCGCGACATCCTGTACGTTGCTTTGCGGTCTAACGGGGCTGTTCTACTGCTGGCGCTTATGAATAAAATTGCTCATACTCGTCATGATTGCCGATCCAAAACCATGTCACGGTGTCACCTTCCAAGACTCCAAGAGCACGATAGCTGCGTGTCACTCGTACAGACCAAATGCCCTCCTCGCTGTTAATGCATTTGAAATGTAACGATGGATGAAATGGGTTCTCTGCCCACAATCGGTATGCCTTTCGCGCCCGCTCTCTTACAGAACCACCCAATTTTCGATACCCCGACCAAAAAGAGGGTAGTGTTGCAGACTTCATAGTTGCTCGTAGTCCATCGGCACCGACTGCCCTGCTGCAATTTCCTGCTTGGCTTTACGAGCTGCCGCGACTAGACTACCCTGGGTCTGTTGGAATAAGTTATCCCAACGCTTCTCATCTTCCAAATCTGCAATGTAGTCTCGGATATGTTCTACAACTTTTTCCTGCAACTCATCGGGCAAGGATTCAACCATCTTCACGATTGTGACAATAGTAGTAGAAGACATAATTTTTTCCTGACATGGTAGTTTGCTGCTTCTATTTGCAGTCTAGCATTGACCAGCTATAACAAAGCTAGACAACAAATCTTTTTCTGATTCTGCTTCTGTGGATGCAGGGACAATCGCCGCGCTGACGGGGATCGATCGTGATTCGTTCGAGTAGAGCTGTCATTGAGTGCGACTTCGCAACCATTTTTACGATGGTATTAATTCGGCGGGTTCGCGTTGATCGAGCGGAGTGAGAATCCTTCCGGTACGCTTCGCGATCGCCCGCGCACTACTTGAACAACGCAAACAGGCAGATTCATCGGGGTGGGGACGATCGCCGCAAACTCGTCTGGAGTGACGCGAAGTGTAAGGTCGCTGGGCGGTTGCATGATGGGGGCGATCGCCGTTGCCAGCCTCTTTGACCTTGCGGATACTTCGGGGTTGGCTTCTATTGTATTGGGGGGTTGGAGTGGCGATCGCTGGGCGGATGCCTAAGCTGCTTGGCGAGGTTGCGCGGTTATTTGCGTGCTGCTTTGCCGTCTAACGTTGCCCATCACCCGTCGCAGAAAACCTTATGATGCTCACAGATAACCTCTCGGCGGTCGGTGTGCATTGGGGTTGTTAGACATTCTACGCAAGTGTGGAAAGAGCTGCATAGATTAGAAGGTGTCAGAACCTTAATTAGACCTAAACAAATGCAACTGTTTATTATCCTGACTTAATACATATTTTGTTTTGTTCTTTTCCACTAACTTTTCCTGTATAGCTTTCTTCAACCAAATCCTGACCTGACCTACGCCAACATCTAGAAGACTAGCAACTTCTTTATCTATTTTCGGCTCACTTAAATGATGTAGAAGCAAGGGTAAAATAGCCTCATAGGCATCCTTCGGCAACTTCGGTGTATGTTCTTTATCTTGACGATCAACACTATTTGATTGAATCTCTGGTTGTTTTACTTCACTCAAATCTAATTGTATTGAAGTGTTTTTTTGAGCTTCAATCCTATGAAGCTGTTTAGCTTCGCTTAGCAAGTTTAATATGCTGCGATTCCAAGGTTCGGGTGGAAAAGGTATTGCTCCTAGCTTAACTAGTTGACGATTTCCCTGTGGAACATCTCCTTCTAAGCGAACCCAAACAGGGATTCTACTTTCTTTCTTTAATTCTTCTTTAGCGCCAGCCCAAGTCCCACCTTTTTCATAAGAAGAATTTACAACTAAAGCATGATTAGCTAGAGCATAAACATGCTTATTACGATTCATTGCATTTCCAACATTAAATCCAGCAGAGGGATCATATGGTGAGATTAGAGCAGCTCGCCCTTGACGAAGCCCTTCACGGTACTTCATTGATACCGCTGCCTTGATCAAACTATCTGCTAAAACTCCAACCGATTTACCTCCAACAGCAATAGCCGCTAGCATAGCAGTCTGGTCAACGCCGCGTGCTCCGCCCGATACAATCTGGATGCCTTGCTCAGAACACTTTTCAGCTATGCGTTGGGTATAGCCAAGCCCCTCATCATCGATGTCACGGGAACCAACAACAGCTAAACCCCCTTCTGATAGTAAATCTGGATTTCCTACTCCATATAGAATTGGAGGAGATAGGTGTTTTAATTTCCGCTTCAATCTTTGTGGATAAGCCTCATCACTACGACTGAGGATCCATAAACCTTTGCTCGTCCAGTTTTCAACAGCGACTGCCAGCATAGCCCCTCGCTCTAGGAGATGAACTATTCGTTGAGGACTAAGGCTTCCGTTGATTTCATCAAAAACCCAATTTTTTCCATCTGTGGTGAGTAAATCGGCAGGACGTAGATTCTGTTGTTGTAGCTTTTGCGCCAGAGCATTGTACTCACTCAGGCTAAGAGGCATCGGTTCAGCTTGGCGCGACTGACCGAATCCTGCACATAGAAGCAGGATAGCTTGTGTGTCAGGTTGTAGTACATGTGTAAGTACTGCCATCTATTCTCCCTGACTCAGCGAGTTGAGGGCTAGAGCCAATGGAAATACTTTACCACTGCCTGACTGACGTAACAAAGCAGCAACAACTGTGAACGTCCAGCGAGAATCCACCATATCGTCAATCAAGAAGACAGAGCCGTTCATTCCTTCCCAACTAATAACCTCAAACACGCCATCTAAGTTCTGAACCTGTTGAGAGCTATTCCTCATTTCCTTTTGTGGACGATTTTGACTTATCTTTCTAACACAAGCAACAAAAGGAACATTTAACTTACAAGCTAACCGTTCAGAAAAGTTTGGAACCAGTTCAGGCCGAGTGAGCGAAGGGACACAAGTTACCCACTTTGGAAAGGGATCGGGCTGCCAATGCTGAATTAATTCATATACTGCATCTACCAGTGCATCACTAAAATAACTATTTTGATACTTGCCTCGTTTGACTAAGCTGCCCCAACCTGCGTCTCCCCAAAGCGATAATGCACGACCAGCTTCAGCTTGTAAATTTTGATGAATATTACCTTTCCAGGAATAAGCTAGAAGTCCACCAGCGGGCCAACGCTTACGTGGTTCAATAATCTGGTTTGTTCTGCGTAGGAAAAGTATTGCCTCTTGAGCTTTTCCTAAAGAGTATGTTTCTGGAATAAGGGCTTGGCCTAAGCAAACAGAACAGCGTCCACATTGTGTCGTGTTATTATCATCTAATTCCTCAGCCAAGAACATCATCAGACAGCTACCTGCATTGAGGTAATCCAACATACGAGCTTGTTCACGTCTTCTGATTTCAGTAAGCTGAACGACCTTATCTCGGTTCATTTCATAATTAATGGGGGTAGAATACCAGCGACTGTTAATTTTTGCCACGGGAGAAGGTGCTTCAACAGATAGTAGTTTTAAGACTTTTTCAATTTGTCCCCTGGAAAGATTTAATTTTCCTTCTAGTTGAGGAACAGATAAACCATCCTCTTCTTGATCAAGAGTAGCTAGAATTTCTTGAATATGGCTCTCTGGAGGGAAAGCCGATTCAATAAAGTAATTTGTGATTTCTTGATCTTCATCACCACTTAGCAAGATGCCAAAAGCCTGAGAAACGGCTCTCCCTGCACGTCCTACTTGTTGGTAGTAGTGAACTACTGAGCCTGGACGCTGATAGTGAATTACAAAACCGAGGTCAGGTTTATCAAAACCCATACCTAGAGCAGAAGTTGCCACTAAAGCTTTGATTTCATTGTTTAGTAACTGTTGCTCTAAAATTTCACGTTCTTCGTTGGGCAGTTGACCGGAGTAGGTTTTGGCATCAATTCCTTGTGTTCTCAACCACTCCGCAACCTGTTCTGAGTCTCGAATCGTCAAACTATAAATGATTCCACTTCCTGGCAACCTCGGCAAGTGTTCAGCTAACCATGCCAACCTAGCTTCTTGACTTGGCAAAGATATATTTTGTAGGTAGAGGCTTTGCCTAGTCAATGTTCCTCTAACTATATTCAGATTGGAACCAAGCTGAGCAAAAATATCATCTATGACACGATCATTTGCTGTTGCTGTTGTTGCAAGCACAGAAATGTTTGTAGGAAGTGCTTGCAATATGCGTACTATTCGTCGGTAGTCGGGACGAAAGTCATGTCCCCAATCAGAAATACAATGTGCCTCGTCAACCACAAAAAATCCAATTCGAGCAGATAGCGGCAATAAAACTTGTTCCCTGAAATCCTCGTTGGCTAAACGCTCTGGCGAGACAAGAAGTATATCAATCTGATTAGACAGCAATCGCCCTTGGACGATCTCCCACTCGTCTTGATTACTTGAATTAATAGTTGCAGCTCGGAGTCCAATTCGTTCAGCAGCAGCGATTTGATTTCGCATTAAGGCTAGGAGAGGAGAAATTATTAGGGTTGCCCCCATACCTCGATTGCGTAGAAGGCGCGTAGTCAAAAAATATACTAAACTCTTTCCCCATCCGGTTCTTTGTACGACTAGCAGGCGTGTACCTGGATTCAATAATTGTTCAATCGCTTCCCATTGCCCATCGCGAAAGTCGGCTTCTGGATTATTCAGTGCAATACGGAGTAGCCGTAGGGCAGTAGCTTGCAAATCAGACATTGTTTCGCTGCTTTCTAGATCACATTCTTCTAAGCTACTTCACGCGACAAGTGCGTAGGACAACTTGATACTTTCTTTAAGCTGATTTCAAAAGCACTTGGGAAGCATCATTCGCAGGGAATCTGCTAAATCCTGGACATGCGGGGGAGGTAACAGGATACCTGACAATTTATTAGATGGAAACAGTCCACATAACACCCCATATAAGCAAATTATGCAGAGAAACTCAATCTAACGCCCCCTAGGGATGATTAGGTAGACTGTTTCAGCATAGCGCCCCTATGTTGGTAATTAGGTGGACGGTTTCAGTGTAATCACCCTTCCGACCGAACGTCAAGGCTCCATCAAGATTAATCTAATACTTCCCAGCACAAGCATTCTCAAATCATGCAACCTCCTCCCAAGAAGCTGCCCGGTCGCGTGTGCGACGCAATCCGAGTCAAACACTACTCCTACCGTACCGAACAAACCTACGTTCAATGGATTCGCCGCTACATCCCCTTTCGCAACAAGCGACATCCCAATGAAATGGGAGTACCCGAGGTCGAAGCATTTTTCGGCTCGTTCAGCTCCTGAAAACCCTCGTAGCGACCCGCATTCTCCGCCGAAAGCGTCAGATCGCCGATCGCCTCCGCATAGCTGCTTGACGATCACCGTCGCCGAGAGATTGCTCGCCGCGTCGTCGTCGAGATTTGGCGTTAAGCCGATCGCGCTATCCATCTCAGCAATTCTCATTTTGACCCGCATCCTGTCCAAGATGCCCAATCTTGAACGAAAGAATGCAGCTTTCGAGAATCCTTATTGAGACGATTCTCAATAAGCTGGGACAAAATTTCCATAATGAGAATTGCTGTATCCATCCAAAGTAGGATGCGCTGTTTTTCAAACCGTCCTATCTTTGAAAAGATAGTCCGGACTCAGTCTCGATCGCGTTCAAAGCCCAGACTGAAATCGAGGTATTTCAACCTGAGAAACTCGATGGCTGGTTGAGAAAGAAACGATTGAGCCAGGCACACCGTTTAGAAACTGGGTTTCTGCGTCAGCCTGACCTAGACTACAGACTCACATCGCAACGGACTTGAATCTGTAGCGCCACTTTTTCGGAATCCTGATTCTCAATACCGAGACCGCAGACGGACTCCCTCAATATCCCAACTCATCGCAAGGAGACTTCACCGTGAACACGCGCAAACTTGGCAACTCCGACCTGCACATGACCCCCGTTCTGCTAGGAACTTGGCAGGCGGGTAAAGCTATGTGGACGGGGATCGATGACGAGGAGATGGTGCGGACGATTCGCGCCGCCTATGATGCGGGCATTACCAGCATCGACACCGCCGAACAGTACGGCGACGGACATTCCGAACAGATCGTGGCGCGGGCGCTGGCTGACGTGCGCGATAAGGTCGTGTACGCCGACAAAGTCTTTGCCAATCACCTCAAATACGATGAGGTGATTGAAGCCTGCGAGCGATCGCTGCGGAACCTGCAAACCGACTACATCGACCTCTACCAAATTCACTGGCCCTCCGGCTGTTGGGGCAGCGACGTGGTTCCCATCGAAGAAACCATGTCGGCGCTGACGAAGCTGAAAACAGACGGTAAGATTCGGGCGATCGGCGTCTCTAACTTTTCCGCCGCGCAACTGGCAGACGCATCGCAGTACGGACGCATCGACAGCCTGCAACCGCCCTATTCCCTGTTCTGGCGCGAGATCGAGGACGAGGTGATGCCTTACTGCGTCGAACACAACATCGCAATTTTGGCGTACTCGTCTCTGGCGCAAGGGTTGCTGACGGGTAAGTTCGGGCGGGATCACCAGTTCGAGGACGGCGACCACCGGGCGAAAAACAAGCTGTTTGCCGATCGCAGCAACTACGATCGCGTGCAAACCGCCCTCGACAAACTCCGTCCCATCGCCGAACGCAACCACTGCACCCTGGCGCAACTAGCGATCGCCTGGTTGGTGAAACAGCCGGAGTCGTTCGCGATCGTTGGTGCGCGCAGCCCCGAACAGGCGCAGGACAACGCCAAAGCCGCCGAACTCGACCTCTCCTCCAACGACCTTGCCGAGATCGATCGCATTGGTCGCATCGTCACCGATCCCCTCGACTATGGCAATAACGTCCTCTGGGAGTTTGCTGGGGTGTAGTTGGCTGAGAAATTGGGGGGATCGCAGGCTTCAATATTACGGGTCCAGCAAGCTTATTGAAAAATGGTATGAGTTTGCTGAAATCGGTCAGGACGATTAGACGTGACTGCCAATGGCTTGACGTGCTTTCGTCAGAACAGATTCCGTGGCTTGGCGCACCTCGACTTCCTCCCGGTCGATTTCTTCTAGGCGATCGTAGAAAAATTGCAATCGCTTTTCGGGAGAAAGCTGCTTGAGAAAATCGACTTCAATAACTTTTGCGTGCTGCTTTGCCGTCTAACGGTTCAGCTCAGCGGCGCGAATGGAGCTATCGGGAAAACCCACCGTACCTGCCTTCGCGTCCGCTGCAGTGCCGTGTTAGAGGTGAGCTGTAAACACGATCGAAGCCTCCACCGTAAGCTCTAACCCAACATAACCAAAGACTCATGCGACTAACTTCACAGTATGAAATTGCTAAGGCATAACTCAAAACTGGCCTTTCAATCTTAGCGAAGGACATCAACCAAGCAAGTAAAATTATTACCTCTCAATCAATATCAATCCACGGCTATAGCAAGTAAAGATACAGATAGCGATCCAGTAACTACATAATAACTAACAAGAAATAGTGGGAACAGTGGCTTCCAATACCATTTACGATTGTGATAATTCAGCAACCAAAACTTACCTATGTGACAGATAAAAAATCACTGAAGTAGCCCAACTAAAACTGCGATTGCTAGATTGGTAGGAGATTCAACACTCACTCCAACTAATAATGGGGGAATACCTATAATAGAAGAAAACACTAAACCATTAAAAAAGACAATTGAGAGAAAAAAATAAATATGTGGAGGATGAAAATGTGGGTCATATATTGCCATCCCACATAGTAGTGTAATAACTAGTAACAGTGACAATGCCCAGGTTGTCCAGAGTAAATACCAAAGCTTTATTGAGTAAGAAGATTTTTTACTCATAATCACCTAGCTACCTTTATCTTAACATTATAGATACAGATAAATCGTTCAATATTCTTGTAGATTTATAAATGTGCTGATCCATTTAGCGGCATAGCTACTAAATCCTGATTTTCTATACGCTCGAAAAGCTTCAATCATCCCCAAAGAAGCTCTCGCATCTGAGATAGTACCTTCACGTTCAGCAGTATATATACGCATATAACCTTCAGAAATGAATCTTGGATCATTATCAGTTATGGCACTATCCAGAGTTCGCCAAGAGTGCCACCATTGATTCCTTTCCATACTCCCTTCGGTAAACCCACCGATAAGTGGTATTGACTCAAGTTCTGCCCCATTAGGTAAATCTGTAGGTATGGGAACTCTGCGATCGTGGCTAACATGGCTTGCAAGACCGTGATGCCCATCTTCTACCGGGATGACAATATGAGCAGGAACATTTGCAACTGCCCTATCTTGCAAAGAAGTAAAGCCTGAGCCGAGCCCTCGAAGGTCAAGATGTCTAAATGAAATAATAGTTCTATTGACTACAGGTATTGTTGTCAGAATAGCTCTATCAGTGTGGTTTTGAAATATCTCAAGCCACACAACCATCTTCTCAAAATAATTTAGAATTGTATCTCCTTCACTGCCGTTGATATTATCTATTGATTGTTTTATTTCTATCTCAAAGACAAACTTGAGCGTAGCATCTGGTGTTGTATACTGATTTCCTCTTGTTTCTTCAATGACTGGCTCTCGTTCATGGGTCTAAGTTTTCTGGTTAGGAGAAAGATCTTCCCCAGTACTGCTTGGTGGTGAAAACTCAAAGGCTGTCAGAGCATTATCCGGAAAGGTTTCATCAGATCCCGATTCTGTTAACCGAGACTCAAGCTTAAATTTATGAGTAAAAGGGTCAAATGTTGTATTAGATGATAGTTCGAGAATCTCCAAATCTAAAGACTTAGTTTCCCCTCGATCCAGTCTGACATTCAGGGCAACTGAGTTACCAGCTACTGATACAGGAGTAAAAGCAATTGTGAAATCATAACCAATGAATCCTCTTAGATATTGAACACTTTTGAGTTTGATACGAATATATGGAGTATTCATAACTATCACTAACTAGCCTAGTTTAGCTTGGATGCCGATAAGCAAGAAGTCTCTAACGGTCGTGTTGAGCGGTTGACAGAAAACTTTGCAATGCACCAAAAAACTGAGTAAATCCGCTCCAACATGGTTGTTAGACCGTACCACACCGACCAACTTTATCTACTTTAACTCTTCAATTGTGACGATCCCCCCTATCACGGTTTGAATCCTCAAGTCATAGCCGAAAAGTAGACTCATCCCGACTAAAGGATCTGTCTCAGATTCATTAACAGGGATATCTCGATACTCACCATCCCAAATAATCCTGCCTGAATAAACCTCGAATGTCGTCTCGCTACCATCACCCAACGTTACGCGATCGATTCCAGTCCAAGGTAAATTCAGGGTTGTGATAATTTCGTTGGGCACACTCAGGAACCCTGTATACCCTGTATCAATGACGGCCTTGAGCGTTTGCAGTTGACCATTCTTATTGCCAATCGCAAACCGAATCATTGCTTCGCAACTTGGACTCAGTATGCCCCTCATCATGACGATTTCTTGAGACTCCGTGCGCCAAAACGGTGAACGGCTCGATGCCCAATGCGAACAATCCAAGGCTGGGCATCTGGCAATCGCTCAAATAACCGATCAGTTGCGGGTAGAATGTCGTCTGCTACCTCAAACGCTCCAGTTTCTATATCTATTGCCACAATTTTGCCATGATTACCTTCCTCGACCTGTTGACGCACCTGAGTTTCGTAGATCTCATCGCCACGTCGAGCAAACTCTTCCTTGCTGTAGCGGGGTTGTCGAACTGCCATTGGCTTAACCTCGTTTCAACTGAACCCCTTTATTTTAGCTTTATTGATGAATTACGCTGTCGCTAACGCATCCTATGCGAGCTTGTAGTTTTGACACTCCCCAGCTATCACGGCGTGGGGATTCTTCATTCAACGATCCGACTTGCCCTGACAGGTTTGCACCAGCCAAAGTAGCGGTCAAATCTCCAGAAGCGTAAGGGCTACGCCCCGCTTTCGCGAGTGGGTCATCGACCCAAGTTCCGGTATGCCCTACCGTACTTAAGGCAGCATTCAG
>SIHH01000367.1 GCA_004299065.1 Phormidium sp. SL48-SHIP
GCTTGGTCGTTGTCAGTATCGTCTTCTCCTGAGGTCTCCTCAGAATCGGGACTCTCATCCTCTGTTACTTCGCCATCATTCGTCTCCCCGTCATCGTCAGGGATGTCTGCATCACCTCCCAAGGACGCCTCCCCGTCTTCTCCTGAATCCTGGGTTTGAGTTGGGTCTTCCTCATCTTCAGCATAGGGAATGGTCTCGCCAATCTCATTGTCCGGAATATACTCGTTATCGACATCGCCAACATCTTTGTCCCCTTCAGGAATGATGTCTTCCGCATCCCCCTCGATATTCTCTCCGTCATCCCCAATGTTGTCCCCGTCCTCCCCAGGGACATCGCTTTCCCCATCCAAGTCATCACCGAGGTCATCCATGGGGTCGTCGATAGGACTGAGGTCTCCCGCATCGGGGTCATCCCCACCATCTGTGAAGCCGCTGGGGGTGTAGATAGGTTCGAGGATAAAGGTTTGTTGGTTCTCCTCCTTGGCCGTGGCTTCGGGAGAGTCTTGAGGGGAACGGCGGTTAAACCAGGATTTGGGGTTGAAGAGGGACATGATGGCAGATGCTCCGGACTCGCAAGACTGAACAAATAGACGATCGCGGGAATTGGGGATAGGTCTCGTCTGAATCGTCCTTTTATGGACTTAGTAAAAACTTTTTTTGATGGTTTTACCCTATCTCAAATTCCGGATAGTTTTCATAAAGTTTATGTGAAGCTTGGGTTGGTAAATCGGCGTTTTAGGAACTTTTTAAAAAAGGCCAATTAGATCTGTCAGTTTTTTTGGGGCAGTTTTACGGAAACTCGGTGATATTGTAATATTTGTTTACATTTTGCGGGAAAATTGCGGCTTCCTTGAAGGCAGGTTTAATGGATGTAATCTTTATGGGACAATGCTTTGAGGCGTTTATCTCCTCAGAGGTTTCGGCTCTTCACAGAATCTTCACAGAATCTTTGCAATCCAGATTTGGTTGAGGGGGAGGGAACGCGATAACAGAACGGGGTGGGACTAGAGTGACCCACCCCGAAACTTCGAGTATTGATTGAGGACGCTGAATTAAGAGGTTTCTTCGGAGACCCAGGGGAAGAACCGAGGAAGGTCAATCAGACGACCAAATTGGTGTTGTATTTGCTGATAAACATTAAGATTGTCGGTGCGAATTTGAACGTAGCCTTTATCTTCGGGAAGGCGAAGATTGTCTTGATTCTCAATACGGAAGGTGATTTCAAAGACATCTTCGACCCCGGACTCTTGGCGATTGGTGAGAGGACGAATGGTCTCAATCCTTGATTTATATTCGATGTTGGGGGGTTGGTTGGGCATCCGAAACTCAACCGGTTGTTGTTCGTCAACGAGATGATAATCGGCTTGTGAAATTTGAGCGGTGACTTCTAAATAGGCGAGGTTAGCAATAGAGAGAACTTCTTCCCCGGCGGGAATAAAGGCGCCATTACGTCGGTCGAGGTTTTGATTTAAGACCATTCCGGAAATGGTTGCGGTTTTGGTGAGTTCGGCTTCACGATCGCGGAGGTCTTCGAGTTGCGCCTGGTGATTGGCGATCGCCTCCCGATGGGTTTGCACTTGGATGGTTGCGGTTTCTACCTCATTGCTGGCGATCGCGCGTTCGTTGTGGTGGCGATCGCGTTCCTCTTGCAAGTCCATCCGTTGCTGATTGAGGTCCCAACCGACCTGTTGTTCTTGCTCACGAGTCACATTAGCCTGATGATGTCGTTGGTTCAAGGAGGCTTCCTGGCCTCGGATCTGGCTCTGAATTTGTTGAAGACGAGCCTGGTTTTGCTCTTGCTCCCCTTCTTGTTCAGCAATTTGTCGTCGGATACTTCGTAACTCCCGATTAGTATCGCGAATCAAATGGTGACGGTCTCCAATAAGATCATCTTCAACCATTTCAGCCAACTCGCGTTTTTCGTCTTGATGGTCTTGCTCTTCCTGACGTAGTAAGCTCAGAGTCTCCGCGATCGCCGCTGCACGACTTTCGAGTCGTTGTCGTTCACCCTGGAGTCGTTCAACTTCATAGCGATCGCCTGCGTGTTGAGCTTCAATCGCACCCCGCTCTTCCCGAAATTGGCGAGTCTGAGGAATCCCAGTTCCACCCTGAATCGCCCGCATATCAGCCAGATGATCATCCAGGCGACCTTGAGCTTGTCGCAACTCCTCATTGGCTTGTTGTAGACGTTGTTGCGATCGCGCCAGCCGTTGTTGAGCCACCTCCAGAGCCGCTTCCTCCTGTAGCAGCGATCGTTCCACCTCCGCCAAACGGTCTGTGAGGTCTTCACTACGAATCGACAGCACCACATCCCCCGGCTGGACCTCCTGATGAGGCTCGACCCATAGCTGAACCTGTCCAGGCCGGTCCATATGAATCGTTTGTCGTTGACCTGGGAGCGTTTTGAGGGTTGCATCCCCCCCGACGTGATGGGGAAGCGGAATCAAGCCACCCGCTCCCAGAGCCACCAAAGCCGTTCCCACCCAGAGCCAACGATGTCGAGCCGGTTGGGAGTCTGACTGAGCCGATTTGGTGTCGGGAACCGTCTCAGGAACATCAGCAGCGGGAGAGGGAGCCGGCTGTTTCTCGGGAGTTTCCGGCGTGGGAGGAACCACCCGTAAGGGAGTGGGATTTTGGTTTTGAGGTTGGGAGGTCATGGGTCGTGATAGATGCGTGAACAACACCCGGCGATCTGGCTATCACCAGCCTGACTGGGGGAACAAGATGTCCGGCTGAGCTATGTTGGCCGGTTACAAGACATCCCGTCACTAATCTGTCGTTTTCTGGGAGGCATTTTTACGGGAATTGCCGAAATTTGTGATGAAACTTAACAATTGACCGAAAATTAGGGACTGTCCATGAGGTCATTGAGGCTAGGAGGTGTTGTGCCGAGCCTGAATTGTTGATTAAAGATATATAATTTAACTTGTTATATCAGTTTGGCAGGCAATTAATGTATGAATAAAATTACTTTAGAAG
>SIHH01000368.1 GCA_004299065.1 Phormidium sp. SL48-SHIP
TTCCCTAATACCAGGATGGAAACCACATACGGCGGTTAAACTGGTCAGGAGAGAGGGGAAGTCCCAGATAGATGGGTAGCCAGAAGATAAACCCGGCGATGATGACGGCGATCGCGCCCCAACTCAGACTACGCCAAAGCCAATGGCGTTGCCTTAAGCCAGAGTCAACCCATCCCGCCAGGGTCATAACGGCAAGTATAGAGGCTGCCATATAGTGGTAAATATAGGTACAGCGCGAGACACTTGCCCAAGGTAGAAAGTTGGCACAATACTGAGTAATAATAATACTTTGTAGGTAAAAGTTATTACCACAAAACTGTTTATTTGTCCACCAATCTCCTAAGCTAGAAACCCATTTCCATATCAATCCAGCTATGGCTAACGTGGAGAGCCACCAGAGGATTGGATTACCAAAAGCATGGATATCAAAAATGGTGGTCTCTCCCTGAATTTCGATTTTTTCAAAGTAATAGGCGACGGGACGATACATCCCAAGCCAACTATACCACGAGGAACAATAGGGATGATCATCAACGCTACTGCCAATACTTTCGTGATAGCCTAAAATCTGGCGCTGCATTCCCAAAAAGGTAAAGTTAGTTTGAAGTTGTAGATGGGGAATCCATTGCAGGCGATAGATCATAAAGGGGACAATGCCAAAGCTAAGTCCAAATTGAAGTACGGGAATTTGGGAGATGGATTTTAGGGGGTTTTTAATTGGGGTTGGTCTGCTGGGAAGGTTTGGGTTAGGAGAACGCCAATGTTGGAGTTCATCGAGTCCCCAGGCAAGTCCGTATAAGAGATATACACCGAGCAAAAAGCCGAGTCCATTCCATTTGACGGATGCACAAGCGCCCCAAAATCCTCCAGCTAAAATTAGCCATTTTAGGGACATATTTTCGGCAATCGCCTTACCAAAACACCAAAGTCCGAGTAATCCGAAAAAGATGAGATAGACGTTGATTAAACTTAGGCGAGATTCAACCAGAAGTAAGCCATCGAGGGCAACGAATCCACTGGCGAGAAGTGTGAGGCGATCGCGACGGGTCAATTGGTAGGCGATCGCCCCCACTAACAGAGGAATTAGGGACCCGGTGACGGCGTTCAGCCAGCGATAGGCGATCGCGTTAAGTTGACTGACGGCGGTGGCTTCAGCGAAGGTTGTCGCCCCGCCAAAAAGATGAGCGTGAAGCCAAATTCCTAGGGCTAAAAAGTATTTTCCGAGAGGTGGGTGAACATCGAATAAATCCAGTTGTTTGAGATAACTAAACCCGTGATCGGCGAAATAGATTTCGTCAAAAATAAGGGTATTAAAGCGGTTAAGTTGCCAAAATCTCAGAAACAACGAGACCAGAAAAATGAGCAACAGTCCGAACGCAAGAGGTTTGTTGCTCAGCGCTGAGGGAAAAAACCCCTTTTTGGGGGATATGTGAGATAGGGGGTTAGGGCTAGACTGGGACAAAATGGAACGCTGTAGGTAATGCTGTGAACGATGAACGATGAACAGGTGTTAGGGCAACAGCCATCAAGGAGTCAGGATGATTGATTCAGCATCATTGATGAACCGTTCTAATTCAGTTTCTCGCGGATCAATTCAGCCAAACGCTCGGCACTGTTGGGAATCGCTAAATGTGACATGGCGGTGGTCATCTGCTGGAGTTGTTCGGGGTCTTTTATGAGGGTTTCAACTTCCGTTTGTAGGAGTTCTGGCGAGAGATGTTCTTGGCGGAAGAGTCGGGCGGCGCCGGCTTCCATAAAGCCGACGGCGTTATAGAATTGATGGTCTTCGGCGGCGTAGGGAAAGGGGATGAGAATGGCGGGAGTATGGGCGATCGCCAACTCGGTTAAGGACCCCGAACCCGCACGAGAAATCGCCAAATTAGCCCGTTGCAACAGAGCCGCTACTTGATCATAAAAGGGCAAAGCAAGATACTGAGGATGTTGTAAACTGCCCGCATTCGGGTCATTCTCCCCGGTGAGGTGAACCACCCAAGCCCCTAACTCGAACCAAGCGGGGGCGCATTGACGCACCAAGTGATTCACCGCTACGGCACCTTGACTCCCACCCATAACGGCAATTAGAGGCACATCCGGGGGAATGGGTAAGTCGAGGCGGTGCGATTCCCGAAACGACGATCGCACCGGGGTTCCGAGGCAGATGGTGGGGTGTTGGGCGAGTCGTCGTTCGGCTTCAGGGAACCCAACCGCTACCACGTCACACCAACGGGCGAACCATTTGGTAACTTTGCCGGGAATGGCGTTAGATTCATGGAGAATGACGGGGAGTTGCAGCGATCGCGCCGCTAGAATGGCCGGGGCGGCAATATAGCCCCCAGTGGTAAATACGCCGTCGAATTGTCCCCGTTTGAGGAGTTGACGACAGCGGATTGTGGCTTTAACTAAGCGATAGATGACTCGTAGCGTTCCCAAGCCAGGGCGAGACTGAAATCCCTCAACTTGAACCAGATGCACGGGATAGCGATCGCCGACTAATTGCCGTTCGAGGCGATCCCGAACGCCTAACCACTCGATGTCGAGATCGCTTAGGCATTCAGCGGTGGCGAGGGCGGGGAAGACATGGCCGCCAGTGCCACTTGCGGCGATAAGTAGACGTTTTGAGGCAGAATGGGGACGTTCCACAATAGAAGAATGAACAATGAGCCGTTACTAATGAGCCGTTACTAATCTAACGATGACCTATAACTGATGAACTCGTCACAGTTAAAAGGGGGGAAACCTTGCTATGGTATTGTTTCCATTGGTTTTATGTCAGTTTTGTCTATCCTAGGCGATCGCGCGAGCCTGGTGAGAGTCTCTGATTAAGTTGCCTCTTGCCTAGGGCAACTACAAGGGCGGGCAACCACAAGGGATTGCCCCTACGTTGTTTCTCCCCTCTTGGGAGGGGTCAGGGGTGGGTTATCCCTTTTGCCTCTTGCCATCCCCTCTTGGGAGGGGTTAGGGGTGGGTTATGCCTC
>SIHH01000056.1 GCA_004299065.1 Phormidium sp. SL48-SHIP
TTCAATCAAGTCAATCAGATCTCGTTGTAGCGGCGTGGCTGGGAAACGCTCCTGAGTCTGTTGAATGAGTACCTGTGCCGATTCTATCGCGGCCGATTCGGGTTCGACGACCAGTTTCATCAGGTTGACCCCAAAACGGTCCGAGTCGGGGAGTTCATTGAGATAAATCCGAGTGACGCGATCGCACTCTAGCAAGTCTTGGAACTGATGCAACTCAGGTCGTTCTGTGCGCCGTGTGGGATAGATGACCACCACCCGCCAGGGATGGGAAGGTCGATAGTGTCGCAGATAGAGGAACAGTTCCGCAAAGAGGCGGTAGTAGAGAGTATCATCGGCTTGGAATTGGACTTCTACTAGATACAGCGGTTGCTGGGGACTGTCACCGGTGGGTAGGAATAGACCATCAAGGCGAAAGGCCAGTTGTTTCACTTCCACGGAGGTGAACTGATACTCCTGGGCTTCATCACTCGGACGCTGGAGGAGGTCGAAGAGACTCCGAGGATATTGTTGGAAGATGCGGTAGAAGATGCTGTCAGTTTTCACAGACTTAATGGGGATTGACCGGTTGAAGTGATTGTATCTCCAAGTCCACCGCAACTCATCCAGACACCCGGTTTCTCTCGAACGGCTTGCCCGCAACCTTGCCGCCGCGATTCATCTACGCTTCAATCGAAGATTAGAAACGTAGGATTCTCGCGGTTCAGGCTAAAAAGGCCTCTTGATAAAAGCGGGTTTGTTTTAAATCCGTGATTTCAAACATTCGAGCAATCTCCTCGCGACTGGCGTTGGGAAGCTTATAAATAACAATGGTTTCAATCAGATCTCGTTGTAGCGGCGTGGCTGGGAAACGCTCCTGAGTCTGTTGAAACTCCTGGGCTTCATCACATCCGCCCAATCGAGGCAAAGGGAAGCACCTGTTGGGTCTTACTCAACCGCACCCCAGAAATATCGCCTTGGGCAAAAGCATAATCTTTATTCTGCCAGAGAGGGATATAAGGAACCTCAGCGGCGACAATCTCCTGTAACTCCACCAACAAACTCTCACGCCGCTGCGGGTCAGACGCTTCCCGTTGCGCTTGCAACAACTCATTGGCTAGAGGATCATAATAAAACGAGCCATGATATTGACTTTCCCCTAAGGTACAGCCTCCCTCCACAGACCCCTCTTGACATTCGAGAAACGGCTTAACGTAGTTATCCGCATCAAAGAAATCCGCATACCAGGACAAGACAAAGGTGGGATAAACCCCCTTATCTAAATACCCATAGGCTGTCGCCGCCTCAACACTCCGGGGTTCAACGGTCATTAACCCCTGCAAATCTCGCTCGGCAAATGCTTGTAAAATCGTGGCACTCAGACGGCCCGCCACAGAACTCGAGGGAAACCAGATCTCCACCACAAGAGGACTCTCAGGCGAAAACCCTGCCTCCCGCAACAGATCGGTAGCCCGGGCCACGTTACCATCGCCGTATTCCCTTTCAAATACTGGACGATGGGCCTCAAAGGCCGGGGGAAGCAAACTATAGAGGGGTTCGGCTTGACCGTAAAACACCCGCTCATTGAGCAGATCGCGATCCATCACCGCCGCTAAGGCCTGACGAACTTCAAGGCGGTCAAAGGGCGGTTGATTGACGTTTAAGACCAGATAGGAAATGGTGGTACTCTCGGCGGCGATGACTTGAAAGCCCTCGCTTGGGGCCAGTTCCTGGAGGCTATGGATTTGGTCGGGGTCGAGTTGTTGATAGGCCACATCCACCCCTCCAGTACGGAAGGCGTTATAGAGGTTGGATTGACTCGAAAACCGCCGCATATCAACGCCCTGGTTGTTCGGGGTCTGGCCCCAATAGTCTTCAAAGATGTCGAAGGCGACGGAATCACTGCCATAATCAGCCAGGCGGTAAGGGCCGGTTCCGACAAATTGGTTGGGTAGGAATTGTCCTTCGCCAATTTTATAGGTGGCGGGGGATATAGCACAAAGTCCAGGAAATGTCAATAAAGACGTGAAACCGGCGAAGGGATAGTTAAGGCTGAGGGTAAGTTCGTACTCGCCGCTGGCTTCAATCTTGTTGACTAAGTCTGCTAGCAGGAACGATGGCCGGCCGCGATTGTCACGGAAGCGGCGCAGGGAGAAGGCCATGGCGGCGGCGTTGAAGGGAGTTCCGTCATGGAAGAGGATATCGCGACGCAGGGGAATGCGGTAGGTGAGTTGATCCTCGCTGACGCTTGGCAGATCGCTGGCCAGTTTGGGGATGAGGCTGAGTTCTCCCTGGTCGTTTTGTTCGTAGCGATAGAGGGGTTCGCCGAGGTTGGCGATCGCCATCATGGAGGATTGTTCGTAGGCTTCGGCGGGATCGAGGGTCACGATTTGGGCGGTGGTTCCGAGGCGGATGCGATCGCCTCGGGAACTGACCGCGGCCCCCCCGTCGGTTTGACCGAGATCGCGACTCGACGGCTGACAACTCACTAAGATGACCAGACAACAACTCATCAAGGCCGCGATCGCCGCCCAACGTCTTCTCCAAACTCCTCTCATGCTGCCTGCCTCATCTGTCTTAGGACAACTCTCGATTGCCTGACTATCTTAACGGACAGCATTAACCAAAAAAATACCCCGAGTTTGAGATCGAGGAAGTCACATTACCGTCAAAGAAGAATAATCTTGCTCAACTTTTCTGTTTTAAAGGGATTTTAAGTTAAAATATCGGGCCGGAATAAAAAATCGACAGGCTGTCGTTTTAGCCAAGCTGAGGCAAGGGCCAACTGGATGGTCTTAACAGTTAAATCTGATAGGCGGCTGGGGAATCCAGCCTTAGTCAGAGATTTTGAGCCAACCTCGGCGCACGGCATGAAAGATACGGTTGAGGACATCTTCATCTTCAGAACTGAGGCTGTTACTGAGAACGACCGACTTCAGCGTTTGTCGCTCGGCGCGGGTGAGATGTCCGAGATTCCAAACTCGGGCAAACATTTCATCAAGGGGGATGCTTTGGTTGAAGGTTTGGGTCGTCATCATGGGGGCTATCACCTTAGTTCGATACTTCTAGTATCACCTTTAAATTTGCCTTTTACAGCGATCGCCTTCCCCATTTGAGACGATCTTCAACACGAATGTTTGTGATGAGTATCACTGTTGACCGGTTGAACTGGCAATTAACTCGCGGCTGAGAGTGGGTCAGACCCCCACGGGGTCAGACGTTCGCGGATCGCGGCGATCGCCTCGGTCCATTGTCCGCGCTGGGACTGACGAAATAACCGTAATGTGGGATACCAAGCACTGCGATCGCCCTGCAATCCCCAACGCCAATCCGGTGTCTGGGCCAACAACACCCAGGCCGGCTTCCCTAACGCTCCCGCCAGATGAGCCACGGCGGTATCGACGCTAATCACCAGATCCAGTTCCTGAATCATGGCGGCTGTATCCCAAAAGTCCCGTAACTGGGGCGCTAAATCAATGAGACGCGGCTCGGCGGCGATCGCCTCAGCGTCCTCGGGCCGAGGCGCTTTCTGCAAACTATAGAACTGAATCTGGGGCAAGTCCAACCAGCGTTGAAACTCCGCCCAGGAACAGGAGCGATCGCTATCTTTGCGATGCGTCGGACTCCCAGACCAAACTAACCCCACTTTTTTAGATCCGGCGGGAGCTTCGGGGAAACCGGGACGACAATGGGGACTGAGATGGAGATAGGGAACCTTGGCCGGAATGGTCTTCGCTGTGGTTTGGCGTAAATAGGGCAGACTCATCAGTAAAGCGTGAGCATCCCAAGCCGGAATGGGATCGTCAGTCGAGAAGAGGCGATCGCAGCCGGGGAGTCCCTGAAACAGCCGCAGTAACGGCGGCCGCACGCGCACCCAAACTCGCACCCCTTCGGCGGCTAATTCAGGCACATAGCGCACAAATTGAATCGCATCGCCAAAGCCTTGTTCAGCGAGTAATAGCAGGGTTTTGCCCCGTAATGACTCCCCCCGCCAGATTAAGTCGCCGCGAGGGAAGGTTTCGGCTAAATCCCGTCGGGAGGGACGGGCTTCATAATCGGCGAATCCCCGCTGAAAATCCCCCTGGAGCAAGCGCAACAGGGAGAGGGTACTGCGGGCCTCATGCCAATGGGGATCTCGCCCTAAGACGGCCTCAAAACAGGCGATCGCTGCCTCAATTTCCCCTAAATCCCAATGGATATGGCCTAAGCTAAACCACCATTGCGTTCCTGAGTCATCTAACGCCAAGGCCTGCTGATAGGCGGCTTTGGCTTCTGGTAACCCTTGGATTTGTTGCCAGGTGCGCCCGAGGTTGGCATATCCCGTCGCAAAGCGGGGATATTGCTTCAGTAGGGTCTGATAATGGGCGATCGCCTCGGACCACTCCCCTTGCTTAAAAGCGATACCTCCCAAGAGATTTAACACATCCAGACGCTGAGGCTGTTGGGCTAATAGGGTTTGGCAAATGGCGATGGCGCGATCGTACTGCTGCGCCTCGTAACAGGCCAAGGCCCTTTCAATGTCCATCACGTCGTTTTCATCCCCTCACGCTCACATCACCTCTCAAGCCACGGCCACTGAGGAATTGCTCCAATCGCTCCAGAGGAATCGCCCCAGTTGCAGAAAAATTTAGCATTCTTTATATGATTGCCCAAATCCTAGGATCCCCGGTTGAAGCAAGTAGCGTAGCAAACCCACACTAGGCGTTCAGCTCAGGCATCTACATCTAGAACGCTCTTTTGTTTTTGTTACTACTTAACATAAAATATAGGTATAAAACCTTAAAAAAAGCTATAAAAGCGCTTCAGAGAGAATGAACGCTATCAAGCTTTAATTTAAAAACCTTAAATCTTTCTAACATCAGCAGAGACATTAAGTTTAATGTTGCAACCCTTTCCATCCCCAGACACATCCCCCATAATGCAAACAACGAAAGAACGAGCGATCGCCGCCACCGGTTCCAAACGAGTCACCTCAACCGGCGTGGCGATCGCCGACCTCAAACAGAACTCAGTCAGTACTAAAGGAGAAAATCGGGTGAGATTAGCAGTATACGGAAAAGGCGGCATTGGTAAATCCACCACCAGTTGCAACATCTCAGTTGCCCTAGCGCGTCGCGGCAAAAAAGTCCTCCAAATTGGCTGTGACCCCAAACACGATAGTACCTTCACCCTAACGGGCTATCTCATTCCCACCATCATCGATACCCTGCAAGAAAAAGACTTCCATTACGAAGACATCTGGCCCGAAGACGTGATCTATAAAGGCTACGGCGGCGTTGACTGCGTTGAAGCTGGTGGCCCTCCAGCCGGTGCCGGTTGTGGCGGTTACGTCGTTGGTGAAACCGTCAAACTCCTCAAAGAACTCAACGCCTTTGACGAATACGACGTCATTCTCTTTGACGTTCTCGGCGACGTAGTCTGTGGAGGCTTTGCCGCTCCCCTCAACTACGCCGACTATGCCCTGATTGTCACGGACAACGGCTTTGACGCTCTCTTTGCTGCCAACCGCATCGCCGCTTCCGTGCGGGAAAAAGCCCGTACCCACCCCCTACGCCTCGCCGGATTGATCGGTAACCGCACCTCCAAACGGGATCTCATCGACAAATATATCGAGACCGTCCCCATGCCAGTTTTGGAAATCCTACCCCTGATCGAAGATATCCGCGTCTCCCGAGTCAAGGGCAAAACCCTATTTGAGATGACCGAAACCGACGCGGCCCTCAACTACGTCTGCGACTACTACCTCAACATTGCCGACCAAATCTTGGCCTTACCCGAAGGTGTCGTTCCCAAAGATGCCGCCGATCGCGACCTCTTCTCGCTGCTATCTGACTTCTACCTCAATCCTCAGCAGCCCCCGGCCACCGTGGATGCTGAACCCGACCTAATGATGGTTTAAATGATGGCTTAAATGACCGTGTGAAGGAACCGAGCCAGACTCGCAACTGATGTGAGTCTGGGTTGCGGCGGCGATCGCAGCCAATCCTGGCGCGAATGTCAACGACTATTACAGCTTGCAGGGATGAAGCACCCGAGTTGTCAGCTAGCCTAGTATGATTCAGTACAGGCAACGCCTAATGCCGTTTCAAGACGGAGTACCTTCGACTGAGGCGGATAGACTAGAAATGAACAACGCAGCAACTCCGGGGATAAATAAAAACCATGGCATTTTTCGATAGCTTTACCAGCGCTCTCAAAGAGAAGTGGTTGCAGTATTACCAAGCCAACCGCGAATGGCTCAACCTGCATATGCAGGTGGCTGCCGTCAAAACCCCCGATGGAGGTCGTCGTCCTCCGTCTTACTTCATCATTGGTTCCCTCAACGGAATCGAACCGAAGCTGGCCCAACTGATGTTGCCCTTTTCTCGGCTCAATCCCGATCCTGACACCTTAATCGAAGTGATCGGGCTCAACTTTGACCCTGACATTGCCCTCGGGTTAGATCCCGAGACTGACGTTCCCTCCCAAGGATCGGCCCCTTCCGTCGAGGAGACTGAAGACGACCCTTTTGGTGAGTCGGAAACTGGGGATTTCACCGCTGCTGGCGTGGCGGCGAGTAGCCTAGTTTCCGACGACCCCCAACCCCCTGCGATCGCAGAAACGCCCGAACCGGTGGCTGAACCCGAGCCGGAACCCGAAGCCGAGGCGATCGTCGGAGTCGCCGCCGTCGCCGCCGTCGAAGAGGAAGACGAAGAGGATTTAAGTATCCTTGAGGACGAAGAGGATGACTCCCCTGACGAGACCCCAGAAGCGATGATTCTCGACAGTGGCTCAGAGGAGAGTGAGTTCGAGGAGAGTGACTCAGAGGAGTCGGACTCCTCAAGCGAAGCGCCCGTCCCTGACGCGCCTGAAGCCGATGACGCCCTCGACCTCCTCGGAGAACCTGAAGCCAGTTCCGACGCTCAGGAGAACGACGAAGACCTCGATCCCTTTGCCGGATTGTCTGAAGAACCCGTCGATCTCGAAACTCCCATCGAAGATAGCCGTGATGCTAGCGACGATGAGAGCGGCGACGACATGGACTTGTCAGCCTTTACGGGTGACGAGACTGCCGAGGACTCCTCAAGCGAGGACAGCGATGATCTCGATCTCGATGCCTTTGCCGCCGATGACTCCGCCGAGGACTCCAACAGCGAGGCGGGAGAGAGTGATGACATCGATCTGTCAGCCTTTGCTGAGGACGAGCCTGAAAGTGATGACATGGATCTCGATGCCTTTGCCGCCGATGACGACGGTAGCGAGGGGTCTGACGACATGGATCTCGATGCTTTCGGTGGCGACGAGGACTCCTCCGACGACATGGATCTCGATGCTTTCGGTGGCGACGAGGACTCCTCCGACGATGATCTCGATCTCGGGGCCTTAGCCAGCGATGAGGGTGACGAGGACTCCTCCGACGATGACATGGATTTATCAGCCTTCGCGGCAGAGGACTCCTCCGATGATGGCGACGACGGACTCGACCTCGAGGCCTTCGGCGATGACGAGGACTCCTCCGATGATGACATGGACTTATCGGCCTTCGGCGATGACGAGGACTCCTCCGATGATGCTATGGACTTATCGGCCTTCGGCGATGACGAGGACTCCTCCGATGATGCTATGGACTTATCGGCCTTCGGCGATGACGAGGACTCCTCCGATGATGACGATGACGGACTCGATCTTGGGGCCTTCGGCGACGATGATGACGAGGACTCCTCCGATGATGATAATGGCTTCGACCTGGCTGCCTTTGGTGGCGATGACGAGGATTCGGGCTTAGGAGATCTCGGCGATGATGACGAACTCGACGAAGCCGCGTTTGGGGCGTTGATGGAAGATGACGACGACGAGGAAGATCCTGAAATCTCCAACTTGTTGTCAGATCTCGAATAACACGACTGACCACCCCTGATATTAGGAGAACTGTTCCATGACTGTTGCTGCACAACCCAATGCACAACCCAATGCACTCAACTTTGAGTGTGAAACCGGGAACTATCACACCTTTTGCCCGATTAGCTGTGTCGCCTGGCTCTATCAGAAAATCGAAGATAGCTTTTTTCTGGTGATTGGTACGAAAACTTGTGGCTATTTTCTGCAAAATGCCATGGGTGTGATGATTTTTGCCGAGCCGCGTTATGCGATGGCGGAACTCGAAGAAGGGGATGTTTCGGCTCAGCTCAATGATTACGAAGAGTTGAAACGGTTGTGCCAACAAATTAAGCGCGATCGCAACCCCAGTGTCATTGTTTGGATTGGCACCTGTACCACGGAAATCATCAAGATGGACTTGGAAGGGTTAGCCCCCAAACTTGAGGCCGAAATTGGCATCCCCATCGTCACGGCTCGGGCCAATGGGTTGGACTATGCCTTCACCCAAGGGGAAGACACGGTGTTAGCAGCCATGGCACAACGCTGTCCAAATCAGCGGGTGGAGTCAGAAAAAACTGAACGCAACGCCATCAAGCGTCTACTTGATTTCGGTCGCAAGGATGAGGAGGAGACGACAACATCGGAGTATGTTGACCATCCTCCTCTAACCTTGTTTGGGTCTCTCCCAGACCCAGTGGTGACTCAGTTGAGTCTGGAACTGAAAAAACAAGGGATTCAAGTCTCGGGAATGTTACCGGCTAAACGCTATACGGAACTCCCTCCACTGGTGGAAGGAGACTATGTTTGTGGCGTCAATCCCTTTCTAAGTCGCACGGCGACCACCCTCATGCGTCGCCGCAAATGTAAACTCATTGGTGCGCCGTTCCCCATCGGTCCTGATGGAACTCGCGCTTGGGTTGAGAAAATTTGCTCGGTGTTCGGCATTGAACCACAGGGGTTAGAGGAACGGGAGCAAAAAATTTGGGAAAGTGTCGAAGAGTATGTGGCCCTGTTGCGGGGTAAATCGGTCTTCTTTATGGGAGATAATTTGCTCGAAATCTCCTTGGCACGCTTTTTAACTCGTTGCGGGATGACGGTTCAGGAAATTGGCATTCCCTATATGGATAAGCGCTACCAGAAGGCGGAATTGGAGTTCTTGGCGAAAACCTGCGATGAGATGGGGGTTCCCTATCCGACGATTGTGGAGAAGCCGGATAATTACAATCAACTGCAACGGATTAAGGAGTCAAATCCTGATTTGGTGATTACGGGTATGGCTCATGCGAATCCGTTAGAGGCCCGTGGAATTAGTACGAAGTGGTCGGTTGAGTTTACCTTTGCTCAGATTCATGGTTTCGCCAATACTCGCGATTTATTGGAGTTGGCCACTCGTCCGCTACGTCGCAATGACAATCTCAAGCATTTGGGTTGGGAGAAGTTAGTCCAGGAAGATGCCCAGGTTTAGGGCTGTTGTGAGACGGTGACGTGAGACGGTGACTCACAACAGCCGTTTAGCGAGTCCCATCTCCCCAAGGGCGATCCCCCACGGGGTCGTCCTCTTGCCTCTTGCCTCTTGCCTTCTTTACAAATGTTTGATTTTTGTTGTTAAAGTCTGAACTAGGAGTTGCGATCGCTCAATTTTTGGTTTATATTAAGTCTCTTAGAACCCCAATGTTACCCCTGGGAACTTTGCGATCGCACCCCCAGCGCAGCGTGAGCGCAATGTGAAATCAACCTCTCTTGTACTTGTCAATAAACTTTAAAAAAAATTAACTCAACATGGCACAGGATCGCAACCGAACGGCTGTAATCACGGGCGCATCTTCCGGCGTCGGACTCTACACCGCAAAAGCCCTAACGTCTCGGGATGATTGGCATGTCGTCATGGCTTGTCGTAATCTCGAAAAAGCCGAAGCCGCCGCCAAAGACGTGGGACTTCCTGAAGGAAGTTACACCATTATGCACATTGACCTCGGCTCTCTAGCCAGTGTGCGCCAGTTTGTGACCAATTTCCGCAGTCTCAATCGTCCTCTGGATGCGTTGGTTTGTAATGCGGCGATTTATATGCCTTTGATCAAAGAACCGCTGCGATCGCCCGAAGGCTACGAACTGACGATGACCACCAACCATCTCGGTCATTTCCTCCTTTGTAACGTCATGATCGAGGACATGAAGCGATCGACCTACGAAGACCGACGCATGGTGATTCTCGGAACCGTCACCCATAACCCCGACGAACTCGGTGGAAAAATTCCCCCGCGTCCCGACTTGGGCAACTTTGAAGGCTTTGAAAAAGGCTTCACCGGTCCCGTCACCATGGCCGACGGGAAAGACTTTGAACCGGTGAAAGCCTACAAAGACAGCAAAGTCTGTAACGTGCTAACCATGCGGGAACTGCATCGGCGCTATCACGACGAAACCGGTATCACCTTCACCTCTCTCTATCCCGGTTGCGTGGCCGACACCCCCCTCTTCCGCAACCACTATCCCCTCTTCCAAAAAATCTTCCCCATCTTCCAAAAGTACATCACCAAAGGCTATGTCTCCCAGGAACTCTCCGGGGAACGGGTGGCCGCTGTGGTGGCTGACCCCGAATATGGCCAATCTGGGGCCTACTGGAGTTGGGGAAACCGCCAGAAAAAAGACCGCAAATCTTTCGTTCAAAAAGTCTCTCCCCAAGCGCGAGATGACGAACGAGGTGAGCGGATGTGGGATTTAAGTATGAAACTGGTGGGATTGGCGTAGGGAGATAGCCAGCGCAACTAGAAGCAAGACCGAGGACCTGATCGATTCCTCGGTCTTTTTTGATACTCGGCGATCGCAGTACTTATTCTTCTTCGTTCTGGCCTTTATCGTTCTTGTCGCTGGCGTTGTCATTCTCCGCATCCTCGGGAGAATTACCGTTTTGACCGATACTATTCGAGGAAACCATAGCGCCCATGGCTAACTCTTGACGGACTTTTTCCTCAACCGTCTTGGCAAACTCAGGGTTTTCCAACAGATATTTGACCGAGTTATCTCGCCCCTGGCCAATGTTGTCCCCATCGTAGCTATACCAAGCCCCACGGCGCTTAATAATCCCAGTTTCTTCAGCGAGATCTAACAAACATCCCACCTGGGAGATGCCGTGACCAAAGAGAATATCAAACTCAGCAATACGGAACGGCGGCGCAATTTTATTTTTAGCCACCTTAACCTTGGCGCGAATCCCATATTCATCAGAGCCTTTTTTCAAAGTTTGGATGCGGCGAATATCCAGACGCACCGAACAGTAGAACTTGAGCGCATTTCCGCCGGTGGTGGTTTCCGGGCTACCGTAGCTAATGCCGATTTTTTGCCGTAACTGGTTGAGGAAAATGACCGTACAGCCGGATTTGCCGATATTTCCGGTAATTTTGCGCAGGGCCTGACTCATCAGTCGCGCCTGTAGGCCCACATGGATATCCCCCATATCGCCTTCAATCTCGGCGCGGGGAACCAACGCCGCCACCGAGTCGATAACCACTAAATCCACCGCAACTGATCGCACCAGTTGGTCGACAATCTCTAACCCCATTTCGCCGGTGTCGGGTTGCGAGACTAAGAGATTTTCAATATCAACCCCCAACGCGGCGGCGTAGGTGGGATCGAGGGCGTGTTCAGCATCGACAAAGGCTGCAATTCCGCCGGCTTTCTGAGTTTCGGCGATCGCATGAAGGGCGACGGTGGTTTTCCCGGAACTCTCGGGACCGTAGATTTCGATGACACGCCCTTTCGGGAGGCCACCGCCGAGGGCCAAGTCGAGGGTTAAGGCACCACTGGGAATCGTCTCAACGCGCATCCGCGTCGAATCGCCTAACCGCAGAATCGCCCCTTTACCAAAGGAACGCTCAATCTGGTTAAGCACCATGTCTAACGCTTTCTGCTTTTCGGAGTTCTGAGTGATAGGAGTCGCCATACTTGCCTCAATGTTCGATGAATTGACTAATTGACCCGCTTCCGGGCCAGGGAGGAACCGTCAACGGGGACGGTTACAGAGTAGAACCTGTAGCGTTGCTGGAGAACGACAAGATATTAAGAGCGGATCTGAAAATTGCGATCGTCGGGGTTTGCAGCAGATACATCATTTTAGTACAGAATCTCTGTTGGAACGGTCATGGGGCAACGGTCAGCCAAGTCAAGGGCAAAAGACCTTACACTAGAAGCCTGACGAGAACGATTGTGCCGGGATTTGCGGTACCCACTTTAATGTATGCACCCTAGTGATTTGCTTGTTCCTGAGGGAAGTTTGACTGTGGCCGGGGTCACGGATTATATCCAATCCCTCCTCGACGATAATCCCCAATTACGCCCAGTTTGGGTGGTGGGAGAGGTTTCGAGTTGTAAAACCCATCCCTCGGGGTTGTTCTTTACTCTGCGCGATCGCCAGGATGATTCTATTCTCAATGGGGTGATCTGGAAAAGTCAGGTGGCGAAGCTGTCAACACCCCCGAAGCTGGGGGAGTTGGTGGTAGTTGGGGGGACCATTCGGCTGTTTCGGGGTCGTGGTGAGTATAAACTGTATGGTTTTCAGGTGTTGGCCCTCGGCGCGGGGATGCAGGCCCTACAGCATCAACAACTGCGTAATCGTCTCATGGCTGAGGGTCTGTTTGACCCGAGACGTAAACGGCCTCTCCCCCCACATCCCAACACCATCGCGGTCGTCACCTCCCCTCAAGCGGCGGCCTGGGGAGATATCCAAAGTACCTTACGCCAGCGCTATCCGGGGCTTCAGGTGCTGTTGTCTCCGACGGGGGTTCAGGGCGATCGCGCGGCGGCCAGTATTGAACGGGCGATCGCGCGGGTGGTGGCCGACGGACGGGCGGAGTTGGTGATTCTCGCTCGTGGCGGCGGTTCAGCGGAAGATTTAGCGGTGTTTAACGATGAGCGGGTGGTGCGGGCTGTGGCCCTATGTCCCTGTCCCGTCATTACCGGAATTGGTCATCAGCGGGATGAATCCCTGGCAGACTTAGCCGCTGATTTTGTTGCCGAAACCCCGACGGCGGCGGCGAAACGGGCGGTTCCTGAACTTGAGAGTCTGATTGAGGCCCACCGCGATCGCCAACAACGGTTAGAAGAGGTGATGATTACCTATCTCGGGGGGGTGCGATCGCATCTGCATCAGCTACGTCAGCGCCTCGATATTACCCCGATTCAGCGTCAACTCAACCAAGAACGGCAAAAACTTCAGCAACTCAAACAGCGCCTGATTAACGCCAGCCAGCAACGCTTACAGCAATCCCAACAACGACATCAGTTTCTGCAAGAACGTCTCACCACCATCAACCCGCAAATCGTCTTAGATCGCGGTTACGCCGTGGTACGTAACGCACAAGGTGAGATTGTCCGTTCGAGTCAGGATCTGCGACCTGGACGAGTTTTGTCCGTGAAACTGGCCCAAGGATGGGTTAAGGTAAAAATCACCTCCACTGGCAGCGAGGGACCCGCACCCTTCAGCCAATCCTAATCTCTGCCTCTCTCTGATTCTCTAGTCTCCCATCAATTTCCCATGACTCACCCTTGGAACTACGAAGCCACCGTCGAAGAAATCGAGAGTATCATTCAGAAAATCGAATCGGGACAACTCGACTTAGAAGATGTCTTCGATAAATTTGCTGTCGCCGCCGAACATCTCCAAGACTGTGAGCAATTTCTCGGGCAAAAGCAGCAGCAGCTTGACCTATTAATTGAAACCCTGAGCGACCAGTAAGGGCGTATGATGAAGCTCACCCCACCTGCCTTGGGCGAGGTGTCTCGGTCGGTGCTAACCTCGAACTGTGCTAGTCCACAGGTCACACAAACAAGCCCAGCTTCTAGGCGAACGCCGAGAACATTGGCTCGAACGTTCCTCACTGTCCTTTCGGCGAGTGAGCTGAAGAATCCCTCGGGCAGCAATATTAAGTGCTCCATTAAGGTCTGCATTGTATCGCTTGCCCGAGGAAAATTTAGCCAGAGCATAGTTGTTGGAGTCTCGTCGTACGACTCCACTGCCGTCATAAGCCAGCTTTGAAGTATAAGCAGCCACGACATCAATGACTTTACCGCCTATCTCTTGCCACTTCATCTCGGTCAAGTCTCGAATCATCCCCTTGAGCCATCCATGAAAGCGTTGGCGCAGGTTGGAGCGTTTTCGCCCCCCCTTAGCCTTCCATCCTTTTAGGTTCTCAAAGACAATGGCATCGGCATTGAACTGTTGGGCAATCTGCACGATACGCTTCGAGACAATCTGCCCAATTTGGCGGTTGATGTGACGACATTTACGGTAGGTATGAGAGCAGAAGCCTTTCTGAAGACTTCCACCGTTCCCCATCGTCTTACTAGCTCGTTTAGATACTGATTTCAGTCGTTTATCCCGACAGTCGCCGTTCCGCTGGACGCAGGTTCCAGCGGCTGCGGCGACTTCGTCTATGTCTCTCCCCGGGTGAATAAACTCCCGGTGGATTACAGTGCCATCAAAATTCACGACTGCCACAGTAGCGGTGGTGTTGATACCCAGGTCAACACTGACAACCCGACCCTCTCCCTCCCGTTTATGTGGATGACACTCAAAGGGAACTGAGAGATGACAAGCCCTTGTAGGCTCATCAAAAATAAGGGATGGCGACCGTAGCTTGTTGCTATCTACGGTATGCCGTTCTCGTAAGCTCGTTATCCCAACGGTTGTCCAGACCCAATCGGTTCCGTTAAAGACCTTGATTTCGATGCGGTCATAGCCATGGAGTTTATAGCAACCACCCTTATACAGGGTCGGATAACAGCCACTGTTGGGATTGAGGACGGGAGGTTTAGCATCCCGTCGTTGACGAGTTCCCGATTGCCATTCTCGATACCGGGTCATGTAGCTACTCACTTGCCCAGCAGCGAAGACAATCGCGGCCCGTCGGTAGTAGCTGGGGAACTTGTAAAAGGTCTGGTCAAATTGCTGGTATTTGGGGTTGGGGTTCTTGGCGGTTTGGTGAATGAGTTTTTCGACAGCTAGAACCCGTTTTTGACTCGATAACTCGGCTAGAGACGGCCAATGAGTGAAGAGAATTCCCATCAAATGCCGACAGACACGACGATAAACCTCAACCGTTTGGCTCAGCAGCACTGGCTGGCTGGCTGTCGGGTTAAGAGTCCATCGGTCTGTACGGATGATTGATGTGGTTTGTACCATAACAGTATGATACCCCAAGGCTTGTCAGCTCGGCAGCTCCTTGACCCCCACCTGCCGTTCGGCGAGGTGGGGGAATGCGTCGCTATTTTGTTCAAAGGCTTAAATCACTGGTTTCATCCCCATTTAGGTCTAATCCAGGCGGTGAACTACTCGGTTTCTTCTCCAGTCTATCAACAAGCTTTAACCCTTCGCGACCAAGTCCTACGACAACCTTTGGGCTTATCCGAGGATATCTCGGGGTTTGGGCCATTCTCACCGTTTGATTCAAGGTGCGATCGCACCTTGAATCAAACTCTGTCCAGTCTCCTGTCTTTAACTTGACTAATTATGCCAAAACTAGCATAATTAGGACTATGAATCCAACTTCAAAACCACTCGAATGGATTGCCAGTTCCCTTGATGACTTAAAGGACTTCCCTGAAGATGTTAAACAAGCTGTTGGATATGCCTTGTATCTAGCACAATGTGGCGAAAAACATTCAAAGGTTAAACCGCTTAAAGGCTTTAGGGGAGCATCAGTCTTGGAGGTTATTGAGAACTTTGATGGGGACACATATCGAGCAGTTTATACTGTTAAATTTGAGGAAGTTGTCTATGTACTGCATGTTTTTCAGAAAAAATCTAAGCGAGGAATTGCGACTCCTAAGCAAGAGATTGAGCGTATTGAGACGCGCCTAAAACGTGCAGAAAAGCATCATAATCGGTACTATAAGCAAAGTTAAAAGGAGAAGAGAGATGAGCGATGAAATTAAGGTTCAATCTAGCAGTGGTAATGTTTTTGCAGATTTAGGACTTGCCAATCCTGATGATTTACTGATTAAAGCAGAACTTGTCCGACAAATTAGTAACATGATTGAGGCCAAGGGGTTAACTCAAACTGAATCCGCTAATATCCTTGGGATTGACCAGCCTAAAGTCTCCGCTTTAGTGAATGGAAAGCTCTCCGGCTTCTCGACTGACCGACTCTTTAAATTCTTAAATGCTCTCGGCAGTGATGTGGAAATTCGTGTCATTCCTAAACCTGAGCTAGAATCTGAAGCTCAAACAAGAGTTATTGGGGTTTGAGCTAATAGGTTCGATGTTCGACTTGGCTCAAACGGATCAACCGAGCCAATATCGAACCCCCGCAGTGGATTCGCATCTTGCACCTTAACCCCGTCCTCGCCGGGCGATCGCGAAGCGTACGGAAACCGCGATCGCCTGCAAAATTGCCACCAAGACACTCAACCCAATTCTCACCAGTCAACCCCACCCAAACGCCGGGACTGTGAGGATATCTCGGGGTTTGGGCGGTTGCTGGGGGTGAATCGCCTGGGGAAAATCGAACATCGGGGAAGTTAGAGGGAGTGCGATAGTCACAAACCCGTTTTGAGGTCTGCTAACATCTGCCGCACTGTCTCAATCAAGGGGTTAATGTGCAGCTCGCAGGTGTTGAAAATGACGGCCTCATTCACACTGAAGTAGTCATGGGCGAGAACGTTGCGCATTCCAATGACGGCTCGCCAGGGAATTTCAGGATATCGGTTGAGAAATTCACCTTGCGTCTTTTCGTCGATTTGCCGGAACGCTTCGCCAACGGACAGCAGAACCATACTGATCGAATCCAGATGCTCCCGCCCTTCCTCGCTGGCGATAAAGTCCTCTGGGCTTCGGACTTTGGCAAACCGCCGGGGTACGCGCTCGAGCGCTTCGAGGATCGCCTCCAAGCGTTCCCGCAACAAGCTGGCCTCAAGCATAGGCCGTCTCCTTTTCCACTCGTTGCTTCAAGCGGGGCGGCATTTCATTACGCAGCTCGATCAAATCCACCGGATATCCCAACAGCGCCACCAGTTCCTCTTGCATCAGAGCGAGATCGAACAGAGTTAGTTTTGCGGCCGGATGAGCGCGGTAAACCACATCCACATCGCTGTTGGCAGTGGCCTGCGATCGCGCGACAGACCCGAAACAGCCAAGAGCTTCAAGTCCGTAGGCTTCCCCGCGATCGCGAAGGAACGTCCGTAGCTTTAGTAGTACCTCGTCGCGCTGGGGGATGCGTGCGTCTTTGCTCATACCATCAATTTTAATGATGTCGTTGCCGAGTATGTCCACTACCTTAGCCGCCATCTTCATGTGGTGTCGACATGAAGACTCCAGTAGCGGATTCGCATCTTGCACCTTAACCCCGTCCTCGCCGGGCGATCGCGGAGCGTGCGGAAACCGCGATCGCCTGCAAAGTTGCCACCAACAGACTAAACCCAATTCCCACCAGTAAACTCCACCAAAACGCCGGGGCCGTGACGATATCTCGGGGTTTAGGCGGTTGCTGGGGGTGAGTGGTGGCCACCGCGACGGCTGTACGTACCCCAAAGCCGTGTCGGCTAGCTTGTTCGACAGACTAGACTTGGCTTATTAGATTAAGGTTCCTGAGCAAGATCTAAGATACGCCGGTATAGCTGAGAACTGACGCGGAACCCAGCCTGGTTAATCAAGGTATCCATAACGGATTGAACTTGAGGGATAAGGCGTCTTTGCTTAGCAACGAGCAAAATGCCCAGAATACCAATGATAGGCAGTCCAAGCCGAATAGCCTCTTGTCGTCCTAAGCGTTCATCAATAAGCAGATCATCAGCTCGTAGCTCAAATGCTAGTGCAATAGCATTGGCTTCCCCAGCATCGAGTCCTCGTTCTTGTTGCAGTTGGTTAGCGAGCTCGAAATTGATGAGGGATTGGGTTTGAATCCAGCCCAGTTGCAGAATGGCTGGAATAGTGGGATTGCTGGCAACAGCTAATTCATGGGCAACAACGTCAGGAATAATCACAGTTTGGTAAATGGCTTCTAGCAACCAGAGATGATCAACAATGGCAAGATTGGACAGGGCAGAGGTATCGCTGACGATGATCATAGCCAGCCCCGGTCACGCAGGTGTTGAACGTCCTGCTCCAAGTCTTCCACATCGTAGTGAACACAAATACCACGATCTGCCAGTAGCTTTTGAAATTTCATAATTTCTATCCCAGCAATTTTACTGGCGCAGCTGAGGGAAATTCGCTCTTGCTGAAACAGGGAAATGGCAATTTCTCGAAGCCAATCGCTCTGATTAAAGGTTTCAGTTTGGCTGAGGTGATCAGGTAGGTTGAGTGTGATTTGCATTGACTCTTGCTCTCGCGTACTTGCTTTTAATTTTAGATCTAGATATCTCAACCCCGTCTTCGCCGTGCGATCGCGGAGCGTGCGGAAACCGCGATCGCCGGCAAAATGGCCACCAACA
>SIHH01000369.1:0-1301 GCA_004299065.1 Phormidium sp. SL48-SHIP
CGAATCGTCTCGCCAGGATTATAAAGTCGGCTCAGAGACACCTGTAAATCTTCCGGCGTTTGATTCGCCGGAGTCAGCGGCTGGGGTTCCCTCGCCGGAGACTCAACCTGTGGATTCACCACCCCTCCCCCATACATCGGCAGTTCCACCACCGTTCCCGGCACCAACGGCTCATCAGGACTCTCAAACGGATTCCCCTCCGAATCCGTAATCTCCACCCAAGCCTCTTCATCTCCCAATTCCTCTTCCGCCAGGCCCGCAGGCGTCTCACCTGGCTGCACAATATGTTGCCGTCGAGGAGTCTCCCCAATCTCAATCGGAGTCGGGTCATAGGCTTGGGGTTTCGTGGCCTTCGCCAGATGCACCGCCGCCAGCAAATTCAACAGTCCCGCACCCGTGTCCGGATTCCAATTCGGAGTCCCCAAATCCGTCGCCGTACTTTGCAAAATCTCGATGACCTGGCGATAACTCAACTCAGGGTTCGCCGCCCAAACCACGGACGTGGCCCCCGTCACCCGGGCCGTCGCCACCGACGTCCCCGCCAGAGTTCCCAGGTCATCTCCCACCGTAGACAGCACCGGATTCTCAGCCGTTCCCCCAGGCGCCAGCAATCCTAACCCCGTACCAAAATTAGAATACTCAGCCCGACCATGACCCTCAGCCACCGCCAGATTGGGGTCAAACGCTTCCGCCGCACCCACCGTCAGCACATTGTCAAACTCCCGCGAGGCTTGAGCCAACGCCGACAGATTGCCCCCATCATTTCCTGCCGCCACCACCAGCAACACCCCCTGTTGACGGGCATATTCAATGGCAGTCCGTTCCGCCACGGTCAACTCATAGCGAGGACTCACATTGCCCTCAGCATCCATCTCCGTCAAGTCCAGACTCAGATTCACCACCGCATTCGCCTGACCCGACTCCGCCGCCGCATCCACAAACTCAACCAGGGAACTGGCCCACTCTCCAGACCCCACGCCACGGCCTAACCAGACAGGAGCCTCCGGATTGATGCCATCAATGCCGATGCCATTGTCCACTCCAGCGGCAATCAATCCCAACAGATGGGTTCCATGTTCACTCCCCTCCCCAGGAGCCAACAGCGGGTTATCATCCCCATCCACCCAATCACGCCCCAGGATAACGTTGTCGTAATCCAAGTCAGGATTATTCTCGGCAAATCCTGTATCAATAATCCCCACCAAGGGCTGATTTTCCTCAGCAAACTCAAAGCCTTTAGCAACCGTCACGAGCGGGTCAGCCGCTTGGCTATCAGCAGTTTCCTCAGAGGACCCATTAGA
>SIHH01000369.1:1401-2938 GCA_004299065.1 Phormidium sp. SL48-SHIP
AGAGGACCCATTAGAAGACCCATTAGAGGACCCATCAACCTCGTTCTCGCTCACGGGGTTATCTGACACCGGTTCCTCTGACACCGGTTCCTCTGACACCGGTTCCTCTGACACCGGCTCCTGTTGCGCCTCAGCGACCTCCTCAGACGACTCCGAACCCTCGCTCGCGTCCTCCTCCGTCACCGTTTCAGTGGAGTTGTCGACGGATGTCACCTGCGACTCCTCACTCGATGGCTGCGTCTCGCTCACCGTCTCACTCCCCCCTGAAGTGGAGGAACTGTCAGGATTAGACGTGGAATTAGAGGAACTATCCCCCGAAGTGGAACTGCTTTCACCCGAAGACTCAACCGCCTCATCCTCCTCAAGAGAGTCTGAGTCAGACGGACTCTTCTGGGAGTCGCCGTCGTCAGCTTCGTCTAAGGCGTCAGCTTGGTCTACTTCATCCAGGTCAGCATCAGCTTCATCCAACTCCTCCCCCTCCAAATCTGGGTTGTCCAAATCTGGGTTGTCCGAATCTGGGGAACTCAAATCGTCGTCCCCATCCACAACCCCATCGAACTCTTGAGCCACCAACTCCGCCAAATCCAACTGTTCACGGGTCGCGAGATAGGGTTTGGAATAGGCGAGTAAGGCTTTCCCCAGGTCATCCTGTCGCCAATCCAAATCGGGGTCAATGACATCATCCACATGAACCGCATTTCCTACTGCACCACGAATCTGGAAGATGACATCATCGTAGTCCCAGTCACTCACCTCAACCCGTTTATCCTCAAACACAAAGGTATTCCCATCTCCCGTCAAATCCGCAATCTGACCCAGATGGAATTCCTCTCGTGGGTTACTCGGGGCCAGGGAGAACAGGGGCCGTTTCGCACCGCCAAGACTAGGATTATCCAGAACATCCGAGACGCGACCATTGGGAACCAGCATCACGCCAAACTCATCACCGGGGGTCATGTTAAAGGTCTTCACCCCTTCATAAACACCAGTATTCCAATTGGGTTCTCCAAACAGAGACCCCGTAAACCGCGCACCTTCATCGGCCACACGAATCACGATATGACCCTGTTCACTCCCACTGGCGGCCCGTTGTGCGGCTTCGGCGATGAAGTCTTCAATACTGTTAAACTCCAGCTCATCGAGACCGGCCAGGCTAAAGACGGCCACTTCCCCTTGATAACGTCCTCCATCAAACAGGAAGTCCACGCCAACTTCGCCGCTGGCCCCCACTTGGAAAATACCACTGTTGAACTCAGGCACATCAAAGGCGAGAGGATTATCGTCGTCGTCCTCTAAATCGTCTTCGGCCTCGTTGTCGGTCTCTGAGTCTCCCTCCTCGCTGTTGTCCACGTCAACGGCTTCCTCATCCGTTTCCTGGCTGTTTTCAGCATCACTCGGGTTGTCAGTATCGTCTTCTGGGTTATCTTCTAACTCATTCTCGGCTTGGTCGTTGTCAGTATCGTCTTCTGGGTTGTCTTCGACCTCATTCTCAGCTTGGTCGTTGTCAGTATCGTCTTCTGGGTTGTCTTCGACCTCA
>SIHH01000057.1:0-3989 GCA_004299065.1 Phormidium sp. SL48-SHIP
TTCCCTGTTCCCTGTTCCCTGTTCCCTGTTCCCTTCTTCTATGAGCTTCTCAAGCTGGTCTGTCAAACGCCCTGTTCCTACCCTTGTCTTGTTTATTATCTTGACGTTTGTGGGATTGGCCTCGTTTTTTCAATTAGGGATTGATAACACGCCCAATATCGATGTTCCTGTGGTGCAAATCACGGTGACGCAACCGGGGGCTGGCCCCTCGGAGTTGGAGTCTCAGGTAACCCAGAAGGTCGAAGATGCGGTGGCCGGGTTGGGGAATATCGATGAGTTGCAGTCGACGGTCAATGATGGGGTGTCGGTAACGACGATTAACTTTGTCCTGGGAACGGATACCGATCGCGTCACCAATGATGTCCGTAATGCCATTTCGCAAATTCGCACGGAACTTCCCCAAGACATCAATGAGCCGATTGTGGAACGGCTGGAGTTTGCTGGGGGGGCGATTATGGGTTATGCGGTGCGATCGGATCAACGCAGCGTCGAGGAACTCAGCCAATTGGTCGATCGCCAAATTAGTAGCGCCCTGTTACAGGTTCCGGGAGTGGCGCAAATTAACCGCACGGGGGGTGTTGACCGAGAAATTCGGGTGCAACTGAACCCGCAACGACTCAAGGCGTTGGGAATTACGGCGACTCAGGTGAACGACCAGATTCGTGCGTTGAATATCAACCTCTCCGGAGGGCGATCGGAAGCGGGGGGACAAGAACAGAGTATTCGCACCCTGGGAAGCGCTCCGACGGTGGAGGACTTACGGCGCTATCGTATTATGCTGGCCAATGGGGAGTCGGTGCCGTTGTCGAGTTTGGGGACGGTCGAAGATAGTTTTGGCGATCGCCGTCAACAAGCCAAACTCATCACCCAAGCCGGGGAAGAGGAGGTTGTCGCGTTTCAGGTATTACGCAGCAGTGGATCTAGCGTGGTTCCCGTCGAAGAAGGAGTCCGCGAGCGGGTGGCGGAATTGGAAAATGGTATTCTCCCCGATGATATTGAGTTTCAACTGATCTTTACCCGCGCCAATGAGATTCGGGATTCCTATCAAGCCTCGATTGATGCGTTAATCTTCGGCTGTTTACTGACCACGATTACAGTGGGGTTTTTCCTGCGGGATTGGCGCGCCACCTTGATTACGGGGGTTGCCCTACCGCTGTCGATTATTCCCACCTTCCTGGTGATGCAATTGTTGGACTACACCCTCAATGGTATGACCTTGTTGGCCTTGTCCCTGGCGGTGGGGAACCTAGTCGATGATGCCATCTGTATGATTGAGAACATCGACACCCATTTGAGTATGGGCAAACGACCGTTTCAGGCGGCGTTAGATGCCGCCAACGAGATTGGCTTGGCGGTGGTGGCGACGACAGCGACCATTGTGGCGGTGTTTCTGCCGGTGGCGTTTATGGGAGGGATTCCGGGACAGTTTTTCCAACCCTTTGGGGTGACGGTGGCGGTGTCGACGATGTTTTCGACCCTGGTGGCGACGACGATGACGCCGATGTTATCGGCTTATTTGCTGAAGTCGAAACCCCAAACGCGGGATGAGTTCAATCTCTTGAATCCTTCTCCTAAGCCGGGTCCCTACCGTCGCGTTTTAACCTGGGCCTTGCGGAATCGGGTGACCACCTTATTGATTGCGATCGCCTTCTTTATTGGTAGCTTGCAACTGGTTCCCTATATCCCGCAGGGGCTGTTTACGGACGGGGATCAGGGGATTAGTACGGTCAATGTGGAGTTACCCCCTGGGGCGACCTTAGACGATACTCTACAGGTGAGCGATCGCCTCAGTGAGGTGTTACTGAGCCATTCAGCCACGGAGAATGTGTTTATCTCCGCCGGAAGTGGAGGCGTGACGGGTTCAGTGAACCGGGCCACGGTCCGGGCCATTCTCAAACCCACCGACGAGCGCGCGGTGAACCAACAGCAGTTTGAAGCCGAGATTCGCCCGGAGTTGGCGGAGGTTCCCGGTGCGCGACTCAGTTTCCAGTCAGCGGGGGCCGGCGGTGGTGGTAAGGATCTCTCGATTGTCCTCAGTAGTGAGAATCCTGAGGTGCTGATGGAGACGGCCACGGCCCTCGAACAGCAAATGCGGGAGATTCCCGGTTTAGTGGAAATCGCCTCCAGTGCCAGTTTGGTGCAGCCGGAGTTGTTGATTGAGCCGGATGTTGAACGAGCGGGGGATTTAGGGGTGTCGGTTCAGGCGATCGCCCGCACGGCCAATTTAGCCACATTAGGAGATGTGGAGGCGAATTTGGCTAAATTTGACCTACCAGACCGGCAAATTGCCATCCGTGTGCAAATTGCCGAAGCCTACCGCAACGATTTGCAAACTCTGCGTAATTTAGAGATTCCCAGTCAATCGGGGGCTTTGGTTCCCCTCGCCTCGGTGGCCCAGATTGGCCTCGGCAGTGGTCCGGCTCAAATTGACCGTTTCGATCGCGCTCGTCAGATTGCTGTAGAAGCCAATTTAGAGGGGATTTCTCTCGGAGATGCCCTCACCGCTGTGCGAGACTTACCGGCCATGAATCCTCTACCGCCTGGGGTGTTTGAGCAACCCTCCGGGGATGCCAAAATTATGGTCGATATTTTTACTCGTTTCTTAGGAGCATTAGCCTTCGCGGTTCTCTGTATCTATGCCATTTTGGTCTTGTTGTATAACAATTTCCTCTATCCGATGACAATTCTAGTGGCATTGCCGTTGTCAGTGGGTGGAGCATTGTTGGCGCTTTTAATTACTCAAAAAGAATTGGGTTTGTTTGCGCTCATTGGTATTGTTTTGTTAATGGGATTGGTGACCAAAAATGCCATTTTGTTGGTGGATTGTACCCTGGCAAATGAACAACAAGAGATTCCTCAATTTAAGGCGATTGTTGAGGCGGGGGTCTCCCGTTTACGTCCGATTTTCATGACGGCAATTTCCACTGTGGCGGGGATGATGCCCATTGCGTTGGAGTTGGGGGCTGGGGGTGAAGTGCGCTCCCCCATGGCGATCGCCGTCATTGGCGGCTTCTCAACTTCGACGATGTTGACGTTGTTGGTGGTTCCGGTGTTGTTTACCTATGTGGATAATCTCAATCGTTCTGTCAAGGAGATGTTAAGCGGTGGCTTTCAGGGCTTCAGACTGCCGAATCTGTTGGGTCGATCGTAATATTTAATCCTCCAAAATAGAGGTCATCATGACATCAGACCGTCACCCCCCAAATATAGACTTTGATAGCCCCTGGAAAGACCTCATCGAATGCTACTTTGAGCCATTCATGAGTTTTTTCTTTCCCGAGGCCAGTCAGGGAATCGATTGGACAAGGCCCGTAGAGTTCCTAGACAAAGAACTGCAACAGGTGGTTCGGGATGCTGAACTGGGGAAACGCTTCGCCGATAAGTTGGTGAAAGTCTATCGCCTCGATGGCTCAACAGCTTGGGTGTTGGTGCATATCGAAATCCAGAGTCAGGCCGATGAGGACTTTATCGAGCGGATGTACCAGTATAACTATCGCATCCGCGATCGCTACTCGCGCCCAGTGGCCAGTTTTGCCGTCCTAGCAGACGAACGCCACTCCTGGCGACCTCAACAGCTCAATGAAGACCTGTTCGGCTGTCAGTTGAGCTTCAGCTTCCCCACGGTGAAGCTATTAGACTATCGCCAGCGTTGGTCAGACCTCGAGCAAACCAACAATCCCTTTGGGGTGGTGGTGATGGCGCACCTGAAAACCCAAGAAACCCGCCATAATGGGAGAGAGCGTCAATATTGGAAGTGGACGCTAATTCGTCGCCTCTATGAAGGAGGCTGGTCTCGCCAGGATGTGATTAACCTATTTCATTTCATTGACTGGCTGATGCGTCTCCCGGATGCGTTAGAGGAAGAGTTTTGGCAACAAGTTCGTCAATTGGAGGAGCAAAGGAGAATGAGATACGTCACTACCGTTGAGCGTCGTGCTAAGCAGGAAGGACTTGAAGAGGGTCTGCAACAAGGATTGTCGCAAGGACTT
>SIHH01000057.1:3999-10095 GCA_004299065.1 Phormidium sp. SL48-SHIP
TGCTAAGCAGGAAGGACTTGAAGAGGGTCTGCAACAAGGATTGTCGCAAGGACTTGAACAAGGACTTCAACGTGAAATTTCCTTGGTCATACGTTTATTAGTGGGTCGTTTTGGACCTCTAAGCCCAGAACTTGAACAGCAGGTGCGGAGTTTGACCATTGACCAGGTTGAAGCCTTGGCGGTTAACCTCTTACAGTTGGACAGCCGAGAAGACTTGGAACGTTGGCTGGAGGAACTTCGATAGTTCTTCATCGTTCTGAGCCACTCTAACGTTCTGCTGGATGGGGATGGCTGGCTTTCGGTACCGCAGTTCCTCTCAGACTCTGGAAGTACAGCCATCCTGCACCCAGTAAAAAACTCACATACGCGATCGCCTGGGCGAGATAAAGACGATCGCGGTAACCCAAGAGAGTTTTCAAGACCACTCCCGGAAATTCCTGATCGGGTAAGACGGCTCGCGCATCCCAAACCAGTCCCCCGAGAACACAAGAGGCGCCATTGGGATCGCACCAATTGGCAAATTGGGGTTGTAACCCAGCCAACGCCTCCACCGCGCCATTGACCTGTTTCAAGGCCGAAATCACGAGGCCCGAGACAATCAGCAACAGAAACACCCCCATCACCCGGAAAAACTGGCGGATATTGATGTTCACCCCGAGGCGAAACAGCAACAGCCCTAACGTCGCCGCTACGGCTAAGCCAGCTACAGCTCCTAACGTCGGAATCCATCCCTGTTGAAATTTCGCTAGAATAAACACCACCGTTTCAAAGCCTTCGCGCAACACGGCAATGAAGACAAGGCTAAACACCCCCCAAGCGGCGGCATTTCCTTGGATTAGGGGTTGTACCAGGGGAGTCTCTGAGCGGGTTTCCCCTCGCTCTAGGGCCGATGTCACCGCTCCTTCAATGTCTCCCTTGAGCGATCGCGCCTGTTGGGTCATCCAGAGTAACATCCAACTGAGCATGACAATCGCCACAACACAGAGCGTTCCTTCTAACAACGGCTCCACAACCGGCGTATAGGGATGCCCGGAACGGCGCAAGGCCTGCATTCCGTTGTAGAACAGCCAGCCCACGAGGGCGCTGGCCCCAATTCCGGCCGCTACCCCCCCAAATACCCAGGATTTGAGTTGGGATTGCTGGGCTTTTTTGAGACAAGACAAAACAATCCCCACCACTAAAGCGGCTTCAAAGCCTTCTCGCAAGGTAATCACGAAGGTGGGGAGTGCAGCCGTCAAATCCAGAGTCATGGGCGATCGCAACAGTTAGCCGTCAGGTCAATATCCTATCCCTGCCATTATAGGCAGCGTGGGTCTAGGTGGCTTCCCTAGCTAAAGTCCCGTAGCATTTTCTTCAACTCAATGGTGTGCAGTTCTTCGGTGCCGATCATGCCTCGGGTGTACTCTTCAAGGTAAACACTGGCATTCTCGACGGTGCTTAACAGTTGCTTGTACATATCCAGGGCGGCCTGCTCATGATTCAAGCTCTCATGGAGGAGATCGGAAACTGAGTGTTGATAACTTTCTTCAATAGGCGAGATTTTCTGGCTGGGATGGCCGCCAATTCCGGTGAGAATTTCTCCGGCTTGCTGGGCATGAAGCAACGACTCCGTCGCTTGGGCCTTGAAGAAATCCACAATGGGAATCCGATTGGGGCCGGTCACCATGAGTGAGTAGTGGGTATAGCGCACCACTCCGGCTAACTCGAACTCCATAATCGTATTGAGAAGTTCGATGGTTTTTTCGAGATTGAGATCTTTCATGAAAGCTGAATGACAGTGTTTGCGTACAGACATCTTCTACTCTATCGCAGTCAGTTCTCGCGATTGTCAAGAACTTAGGAGGTTTTGAGCCTAGATGTTCACGCCGCTTGAGGATAGAGAAAGCAAGTCTGGGTATGGTATTGCCAAAAACTACGAATACGATCGCCGACGGAGGTTGGGTCAAAGTAATGGAAAACATGGGTATCTCCCGGATGCTCCCAAAGGCGATCGCCCCGTTTGAGCCAGGGAATCCAGCCTTGAAGTTGGCGGCGATCGACAATGGTATCGCCGCGACTCCCACAGACGAACAGAGGCACCGAAACGCCCCCCGGTGTAATGCGATCGCGCTCATACAGAGAATGAGCCGAGGGAGATTTCAGTAAATCCGCCTCTAAAATCCTGATTCCCAGTTTAGTATCCTCCCAGGAACACGAACCAACGATCGCCCGCACCATTTGGGCTAACAGCATCTCCCGGCTACAAGGTAACAATTGCCGCTGCACATAGTAATGAGCCTGCCAATCCACCGCTGGGTGACAGCCAACCCCCAGTAAACTCAAGGATTTCACCCGTTCTGGATAACGGCGGCTATAGAGCAACCCTAAGGTTCCCCCAGTACTATGGCCAATCAAATGAACCGGATGGTTGAGATCGCACAAATAGCCGTGGAGAAGGTTGAGCGCCAGGTCCAGCGACGTTGGCTCGTCAGCATGTTGACAATACTCCCACTCGGCAACCAGCATGGTTTTCGATAAATCCTGCATCAGAGGGCGGTGGAACCGTCGCCAACTGGGATTGGGGTTAAGCCAGATAACTTGAGGAATCTTAGACATGGCGCGATTTAAGCAAAACAACTCCGTGAATCATTCTCAATGGAATCGATGTTTATTGAGAATTAAGTGCAATAGTGTTGGTCTTAGCGTAGCAGGTGTTTTGATTTTTTGAGAAAGATTAGCAATAATTTTAGATAGATTTATCTAATCAGAACTGCGATTTAGATTATTATTCTCAATTTATTGCTTGGGGCGGCGGGGTGACATTTGACCTCAAAATCCAGGTGTAGCCTTGGCTAAGTTGGGAGTTTTCCCAGGTAGACTATCCCGTCATGGCCACCCGGTTCTTGAGAATCGCCCAGCCGAGGTTCTCACCGCGATCGCCCCTCAGGGAAGTCAAGGTGATCGCCGGGGTGAGGAGGGGTTCTCAATTGTTTGGCCCGTTCGAGACGGCTGAGAAAGTCACTTTCATCATAAATTTCGCCGACGAGTTCCTCTAAGATATCTTCGAGAGACACCAACCCCACCGTTCCTCCATACTCATCGACAACGATCGCCAAATGGAGTCGCTGTTGCAGCATTTCCTTGAGTAAATCCGCCACGCGCTTCGTTTCCGGGATATAGACGGGGGAATCCATAATCGTGGTGACGCGATCGCCGCCCCCCTGGGGATGCGATCGCAGATGTTGCAAGGCCCGTTTGAGGTGAACAATCCCCAAAATGCAATCCTTCGACTCCTCCTGAACCGGAATCCGAGAATAGCCGGTTTCTAAACACAAATCCACCAGTTCTTGTAAGCTGGCATCATAGGCGATCGTCCGCATCTCAATTCGCGATTTCACCACATCTTTGGCATTCAAACTATCCAGCATCAACGCCTTATTCAGAAGCTGATGTTTATGGAAATCCAACTTACCTTTCCCACCGAGGACTTCAATCATCAATTGCAAATCTCGCACAGACTCCCCTTGCTGGCCAGACCGCGACTTAAATCGCTTCAAGGCAAATTGAGTCACCGCCTCAAAGAGTTGAATCACCCGTAAAAACGAGAGAACTTTGGACAGCCAATAAATCGGGTGAATAACAATTGAGAAAATGAGAAAAGCATGGTTAATCGCGACAGATTTAGGTAGAATCTCCCCAAACGTTAGCACCAAAAAAGTGATGACTGCTGTGGCAACTCCCACCCCTCGATTGCCCAACCACATACTAAATAAATTGCTCGTCAAAATCGCCGAAAGATTGTTGACTAGGGTGTTACCCACCAAAATCGTAATAATAAACCGTGACCGATTTTCTAATAAAGCATTTAAAATAAATTTAGGACTCTTTGGCTCCTGAATTAACGAGCGAATCTTAAAATTATCCAAGGCCGTCAGTGCTGTCTCTGACCCAGAAAAGAACCCTGATAACAGTAACGTCAAAATGAGAACTGCAATATCGAGCCAGACACTTCCCAAAAGAGGGGGAATATCAGACGTTGCCAAAAACAAGTACATGAAAGACGATGAATCAAGCAGCATTACGACGGTTATAAAACATGAGAAACCCCGGCTTGTCCGAGGACAACGCCAGGATTTCTTAACAATATCCTCTTGTCCGGGGTTGGATTATCCGGCATATGCAGCCTGGTACGCCCACCAAAGCAAGAACGCAATGCCACCGAGAATAAAGACCGAGGACAGTGCGATCGCCACCGGCGTATCCGCACCTTTAAACTTCATGATTCCACGATTGAGGTCAGTCATAATGCAGAGGTTTGTTTAAACTTGTACAACGTTGAGTATTGGGGGGTTGAGTATTCGGGGGCGAGCATCAACGTCAACACCATCAGTTACAAAACCCCTCATCCCAGTTTTAGTGTAGTATAAGTGCGTGTGGCCCAACCACAACAGGTCACCCCAAATCAGCAAAATCTTCTCTGTCCCTATCAACGCCCCTTACAACTCATCTATGTCTGGCACTCCCACCATCGCCGTCTCCCATCTCGGCTGCGAGAAAAATCGCATCGATACCGAACATATGCTTGGCTTGCTGCTACAAGCCGGCTACACCATCGATGCTAGCGAAGATTTCGCCGATTACGTCATCGTCAACACCTGTAGCTTCATCCAAGCCGCGCGGGAAGAGTCGGTGCGGACCCTGGTTGAACTGGCCGAAGAGGGCAAAAAAATTGTCATCACCGGCTGCATGGCCCAACACTTCCAGGAGGAACTCCTCGACGAAATCCCCGAAGCCGTTGCCGTCGTGGGAACCGGGGACTATAACAAAATTGTCGATGTGATCCAGCGTGCCCAACAAGGGGAGCGCGTCAAAGAGATTTCAGCCAACCCCACCTACATCGCCGACGAATCCACCCCCCGCTATCGCACCACCAGCCAGGGCTACGCCTATCTGCGAATTGCCGAAGGCTGTGACTATCGTTGTGCCTTTTGCATTATCCCTCATCTGCGGGGCAACCAGCGATCGCGCCCCATCGAGTCCATCGTCGCCGAAGCCGAACAACTGGCCGAACAAGGGGTCCAAGAATTGGTTCTGATCTCGCAGATTACCACCAACTACGGCGTTGACCTCTACGGCAAACCCAAACTGGCAGAACTGTTGCGAGAACTCGGCAACGTCGATATTCCCTGGGTGCGGATGCACTACACCTATCCCACTGGCATCACCCCAGCGGTGATGGATGCCATTCGCGACACCCCCAACGCCCTCCCCTATCTGGATTTACCCCTACAACATTCTCATCCCGACGTTCTCAAGTCCATGAACCGTCCCTGGCAAGGACGAGTGAACGACGAGATTATTGATCGCATCAAAGCCGCCCTCCCTGAAGCGGTGTTACGCACCACCTTTATCGTGGGTTTCCCCGGCGAAACGGACGAACAATTCCAGCACTTGGTGGAGTTTGTCAAGCGTCACGAGTTCGATCATGTGGGGGTGTTCACCTTCTCCCCCGAGGAAGAAACCCCAGCCTTCTCCATGGAGAATCAAGTTCCCCAAGAGGTGATGGACGAACGGCGAGATATCTTGATGTCCATTCAGCAGGGAATTTCCCAAAAACGCAATCAACAGCAAATTGGCAAGGTGGTTGATGTGTTAGTTGAAGAACTCAACCCACGCACGGGACAATGGATTGGGCGATCGGCCCGTTTTGCCCCGGAAGTCGACGGGGTGATTTATGTGGAGGGATCTCCTGAAATGTCCCCGCAATTGGGAACCCTGGTTCCTGTGACGGTTATCGATGCCGACGCCTACGACCTCTATGGGGAGGCGATCGGCTAAGTCCCCTCTCCCCCTCTCTCCCCCTCTCTCTCCCCCTCGTTCCTTGGCTCTGCCAAGGAATGCTCCGGAGGAGGCTCCGCCTCCCGTCCACAGGCGGCAGAGCCGCCCAGAGGACGTGTCACGGCTTCAGCCATGACACGAGGAGAGGGGGGAGGCAGGAGAGCCTAAGGAATGCTCCGGAGGAGGCTCCGCCTCCCGTCCACAGGCGGCAGAGCCGCCCAGAGGACGTGTCACGGCTTCAGCCATGACACGAGGAGAGGGGGGAGGCAGGAGAGCCTA